>DYLC01000048.1 GCA_020722285.1 Desulfobulbus propionicus
TGGGGCACTGCTGAATAGTTACAGTACGGTGGTTTTCGTTCGTTTTCGGCATTAGGACTGGATAGTTACGTATAATGGTATATTCAGAATACTGTTCTTCCTTTTTTTGAAGGGAAGTTCCAGAATCTGGAACTTCCCAGATTTTTGGAATCTGTTTGAACGATTCCGTTGAGTTTCAGATGGTTCCAAAGGAGATAAAGATGAAAGTACGAAATATCCTTCTGCTGCTGTCAGCAGTTGCCTTGTTTCTGGCAGGATGTGCCGGGCTTGATGGAGCTTTCAGGGAAAAACCATCACAGCTTACGGTTTATTATACAGCCAATACATGGGGGAATGTAAAACCATGTCCTGGCTGAAAAGGCAAGAATCAGGGTGGTGTGCCACGGCGTGCCCGTTGGCTCCAGGAAATGACTTCCATGTTGACGTCACCTTATCTGCTTGTTGATGCCGGCGACTCACTGGCAGAACCTGCAAAGAGCAGCGCTGGTTCTGCATTTTTGACGCTTTTGAATCGTAACAAAAGGGTATCCCCAAAAGCAGCAGAAGCGTTTGTTGTTTCAAAGGCAGACCAGGATTCCAAGTCGTATCTCGCAATGCTTTATAAGGAGCTTGGTTATAATGCCATTGGAGTTGGGGCATTTGATCTGCCATATCTTTCTTCCTTGCAAAACAGTTCCAGCGACGCCCCTGTGTTTGTGTCTGCAAACTGTTTTAAGGATGATAAGCCTGCCTTTACCCCTTATATTTTAAAGGAGTCAGGTGGCATGACTGTCGGTATTACCTCTGTGGTTGGAATAAAGCCTTCTATGGCTGCATCCTGGGTCGAGTTGCGTGATCCGGCAGTCCTTCTTAAGGAAACCTTGCTTGAGCTTCGCAAAAAGGCTGATGTAGTAGTTGTTCTCGCCAATATGTCTTTGAATGAGGCAAGGCAGATTGCAACTAATGTTTCTGGAATTGATTTGATGGTTATCAGCGGGGCTGATGCCATGTTCCGTGAAGCTATGGACGTAAATGGTGTGAAAATTGTTGGTTCAGATGACAAAGGCCGTTCTATAGGTGAAGTTGTATTTAATTACGATAAGTTGCAGAAGAAATATACTGTGGGAGCATCCAGGCTGGTGCTGCTGGATAGAACCATGCCAGAGGATGAGAGATTTGTGCAATTGGTAAATGAGATGCATTAGTGAGCCTGTCTGAAATAGGTCATGGCGCAGAGGACAGGTGTACCAGATGTGGGGCATGTCTGGCGGTTTGTCCTGTGTACAACGTGCTTGGGCATGAGCGTTTTTCGCCAAGGGCCAGGGTGCAGCTTGTCAGGGTCTGCCAACAGCCTGACCATGCATTTCTGTCTGCATCCAGAGGGTTCAGGGATGCGTTTACTGCCTGCCTCCAGTGTGGGGCATGTGACAGTGTGTGCAACGCAGGTGTTGACACATCTGCTATTATCAGGTCAGTGAGAGAGGAGTTTTTAGTTCAGAAAGAGGGCTGGAAAGGCCATCTTCTGGATTTTCTTGGCACTGCTGAAAAGTCAAAGTTGTCTGAAACTGTTTTTGCGATGCTTGCAAGGATACCAGTGGAAAGCGGACTTTGGCAGAGGTTTTCCTCATTTGGCGCGAGAAAGACTGGCAGAATCGTGCCTCTTCCAGCTCCTGAGTCTTTTCTGGCTCAAAAAGATAGAGGGAAAAAAAATATTGCAAATGCAAAAACTGTTTTTTTTACAGGTTGCATACAGAACTATCTCTATCCAGAGATTGCAGAAAAGGTTGATGCGTTGTTCAGCGCTGAATTGATCATACCGGTTGATCAGGGATGTTGTGGACTTCCTGCCTGGGCAAGCGGTTATCGCGTCAGGGCGCAGGAGACTGTAAGGCGTAATCTCAATATTATCCTTGCAAACAATCCAGAGGCTGTGATGACTGCATGTTCAAGCTGTGCATTTATGATAAAACAATGGCCTGAACTCTTTGAGCCTGGCTCTGAGGAGAGTAAAAAGGCGCGGCATGTGGCTGGAATCCTCAAAACTTTTGATCAGATGGCCCTTGAACATGGCTGCGTAGGGAGTTCTGTCGCCCTGCCTTTGCCTGCTGATGCCAGAGTTGCCTATCATATCTCATGCCATGAGCGTTTTTTTCTGAAAGATCACAAAAGACGTCTTGAAGCCTTGAAAAAAATCACAGGGAGAAAGATTTCTCCTGTTGAGAGCTGCTGTGGCGGAGGGGGTTTTTTTTCTGTTTCATGTTCAGGGCTTTCGAGGGATGTTTTTGCAAGGTTGCGTGTTGAGTTCGCCGGAAAATATGATGTGATATTAGCATCATGTTCCGGTTGTCTTCTGCAGATGAGAAGTTTGTTGCACAAATCCTCTCTGACATCTGAAGAGACGCAGGCCCCATTGATATTGCATGCATCTGAGATGTTGAGTGCCAGGAAGCTATAGGGTGCTGCTGGATAGTTACTAAAAGTTAAGCATTTTTAATGCCTTGCCCTTGAACAAAATTTCTATTTTTTGGAACCTCCCTACTGTTTTATGATGAATACCTTTCGAAAAGCCATATATCCAGGGACATTTGATCCTCTTACCAACGGACATCTGGATGTAATCCAGCGGGGTTTGAGACTTTTTGACAGTATTGTCGTTGCCATCGGCACAAATCCTTCCAAAACCCCTTTGTTTACATTGGAAGAACGCGTTGCAATGATAAAAGAGGCTGTAGGCAATGATTTATATGTGGAGGTTGCCACGTTTGACGGGCTTCTGGTTGATTTTGCCAAAAAACATTCAGCATGTGCCATTTTGAGGGGACTTAGAGCTGTTTCAGACTTTGACTATGAGTTGCAGCGTGCTATCATGAACAGAAAGTTATCCAGAGAGGTGGAGACAGTCTTTCTTATGACTGGGTTTCGCTGGATTTTTATAAGCTCAACCATCATCAAGGAGGCTGCACGATTCGGAGGCGATCTGAGAGATCTCGTTCCTGAGTGTGTGGCTACCAGATTGCAGGTAAAGTTTGGCCATAAATCCAAGGAGGCATCATGAAAAAAACTTCCAATCAAAAGACGTTATTAGTTGCTTCAGTCCTTGCTATTCCGGTTGTCCTTACAGCTTTTCAGAGTTTTGCCAGTGATCCGGTGCCAGTTAAGTCCATTATTGGCTTAGATGATCGAAGTTTTGTAAGTTCGCCTGAAAGCAGCATGTTTTCCCCTGTTGGGATGGTGCTTGGGGTATGGAATGAGGAATACGGGATTTGCACCGGAACCCTGATTGCGGAGGATATTGTGGTGACAGCAGCCCACTGTATAACTGATAAAAACGGTGAGTGGGCAAATAAGGTCTATTTTGCCCCTTCGCTTTCATCTGACTGGCAGGGTGTGCATTTGCCGTTTGACTATGCCGCTGTAGTGGATGCTGTTGTCTGGTATGACGATATTGACGATCTGGCCTTTGTGAAGATTGACATGCCGCTTGCCTATGATGCTGGATATTATAAGGTCATTACCGCAGACGAAGCTATTTTGAGTTGGTATTTTGACTATTATGGGCCAGTGTGGGGATACAACGCTGGCTATCCAACAGACAAGGACTTGGAGATGTGGTACTCTTACTGTTCTGTCCGGGAATGGCTGTCTTATTATGGCCAGATGGGCTCTGATTGTGACAGCCTGGAAGGCAGCTCAGGCAGTCCTTTTATTGTGGCGGATTTTGACGATCTGTATGTGGCAGGGGTTTTGACTGCCCAGGTCGGGCCTGATTATGCCTGGGCTGGTTATGGTTATTCCTATAGACAGGGAAAAAATTTGGTGCAGCCCATACCTGAAAGCTATTACAGTGAAGCGATGTCAAAGCTCAGGTAGAGCTGTTTTATAGTTGGTGGTTTCGTTTACAGCCAGCTCACCGATGTCTCCACCTGGAAATATGATCGGATCAACCACATAAGCACCCCATCTTGCTGTGTCATCGGCCTGCTCCTGTGCAGGCAGCACACTTTGCAGGCCTCTTCCTTGCATCTGGGGCACTGCTGAATAGTTACAGTACGGTGGTTTTCGTTCGTTTTCGGCATTATACTGGATAGTTACAACTTTTGAAAAAAACAACATTCAGAAGGAGTTGCCTTGCCTTTGATTACTTCGCCGCAAAGACACCCCTTTGGCCCCTGATCATCCCTTACTTCAAGTTGAAACCTGCTGATTGCATTGAAGCGATCATAGTTGTTACAGGGAACAAGTCCACTTTTCGGGGAGTATTATAGTATAATACCTGCCCCTCCTCATGTACATCGCTCTGAGATTGTATTTGCTCTTCCACTTTATTCCACCCTGGTTTGTTTAACACTATGCCCTGAAAATTGATACGCTTTTTTGAAAAAAAATCTATATATTTCAGGCTGTAATGTCAATAGGCAAGCTTGTATGTAACTCCCATCTTATATTATAACTAATTGATTAATAAGTATATTTGATCATATATGCTGTTGTTTTTTACATGTTAGTCATAAAATCAATAGGTTGTGTGAAATTGAGCGGGGTGGCTTGGATTACATTTTTATTTTCTACAAAAAAAGAGCTTGACATGTGGAATGAGTGTCTTATAAAGTGGCTGAAAGTGGAGCAAAGTGGAGCAAGGAGGAAGTTTTGTTCAGGGGTAGAACCACACACAGCCTTGATCCCAAGGGCAGGCTCAGCATTCCAGCCAGGTTCCGGGACGTATTGAAAACCAAATACAGTGGTATGCTTGTGGTGACCTCTGTGCCCTCCTGTCTTGCTGCCTATCCTATTGAGGAGTGGAAGCTGCTTGAAGAGGGTTTCAGCCGCTACACATTCGCCCCCCCCGAGGTTATTTCATTTCAGCGATATTTTCTTGCAGGTGGCATTGAATGCCCGGTGGACAGCCAGGGTAGGGTTTTGATCCCGGTGCATATGCGCCAGGAGGCAGGGCTTGGAAAAGAGGTAGTGCTGTCCGGCATGCTCACATATTTTGAGATTTGGAACAAGGAAAGTCTGGATGAGGAGCTTAAAAAAGGCAGGGAAAATTTTGACCAATACAGCCGCCTTGTCGCTGGAGAGGCAACAGCCTTCAGAAAGTGATATCCATACCCCTGTTCTGCTCGGTGAGGTCATGAGCGGGATCGGGCTTGTCTCTGGCGGCATTTATGTGGATGGCACCCTTGGCATGGGAGGTCATACAGCCGCCTTTTTTGCTGCGCAGCCTGATATCAGGGTCGTGGCAATGGACTGGGATGCAGAGTCAATGGCGCTTGCTCGCAAGCGGCTTTCCATGTTCGGAGACAGGATATTTTTTGTAAATTCAAGTTTTGCAAGGCTTAAAGAAGCGCTCTCTGAGTTAAACATCCCGGAGGTGGACGGGATATTGCTGGATCTGGGCTATTCATCCTACCAGCTTGAGAGAAGCGGACGGGGTTTCAGCTTTTTGCGGGATGAGCCTCTGGATATGAGGATGGATATGACTGGCGATATTACGGCTGCTGATATGCTCAACAGTCTGCCTCATGAGGCGATCGAAAAGATTATTCATGTATATGGTGAGGAGAGTTGGGCAAAAAAAATAGCCAAAAGCATTGTGGAGTACAGAAAGCTCAAGCCTTTGACATCCTCTCTGGAATTAAGCCAGTTAATTTTCCGGGTGATCCCGCGAAAGTTTCATCCCAGAAGGCTTCATCCGGCCACACGCACATTTCAGGCGCTCAGGATCGCTGTGAATACTGAACTTGAACAGCTCAGGACAGCCCTTGAGGTTTTGCCTGACTGTTTGAAGAATGGGGGCAGGCTCTGCATAATTTCTTTTCACTCCCTTGAGGACAGGCTTGTCAAGGATGCCTTCCGGTCAGACAGAAGGCTTGCGCCAGTTACCAAAAAGCCTGTTGCGCCATCGGATGAGGAGTCGAGTCAAAATGTCAGGGCAAGAAGTGCTAAACTGAGGATAGCCAGCCGATGTCAGTCTGATTCTTCTGAACAGGATTAATGCATTGTCTTACAGGATCAGCACAGTGAGTGATTTTGGGAGACATTCTCGCAGAAATGACCAGTCAAAAGGCCTTTTTTTTTCTTCAAAACAGGCAAAAAAATGGGATGCCTTGTCTTATTTCAAGATTTCAGCCCTTCATATCCTCGCATGTTGCCTTGCATTGGTGATGGCAGCAACCGGGCTGTGGGCAATGTATGAGATTAAGAGGCTGGATGTAGAGATTGGAGGGCTTCTTTCACAGTCTCAGGCCCTTATTCAGACTGGCAGCGAACTTGAAGCGCAGTATTTCGTGGCGTGCAATGAGAAAAATCTCCAGACCATTGCTAAAAAGTTTGGGCTTGGTCCGGCAGGCGCTGGCCAGCGTATTGTAATTGAGGAATAGGCGTGAGTTGTGCTTTTACCTATTTGATTGGATAGCGGGTGATTCCAAAAAATAGCAATTTCTGGAACTTCCCTAATGACAAAGAGAGGTAGTGCAAAAGATGTCAAGGCTGATTAAAGGCAGAAAGGGTTTCCTTGGGATAGCTACTGTTGCATTCTTTGCTGTTCTTTTTTTATACAAGGTTTTTTTCGCGAATGTCATTTCAGCTAACCTGGCTTTGAAGCCGTCATCAGGTATTGCAAACTCCATGTCCTGTCCATGGCAGATGCGTGGAAACATTGTGGATCGTGGAGGGGGGCTGCTTGCATCTCAGGAGCGCATCATATCTGTGGGGCTAAGGCCTGCGGAGCTGTCAGCCTCCGGAAGCTGGCCTTTGAGTCTGTCTGCTATTTTAGGGATTCCCTCAGGAGAAATAATGTCTAAGGTCGCAAGGACAAATAATTTTGTGTGGTTAAAAAGAGGCATTACCGAGCAGGAGGTGACCAGGCTGAGAGCAACTGGCATCAATGGTATTGAAATAGTCACCGAGCACAGACGTGAGTATCTTCAACCTGACCTTGCCAGGAACCTGCTTGGTTTTGTGGATGAAAGGGGCATGGGCATACACGGGCTTGAGGGTTTTTATGACCACCAACTCAAGGGTTCAGGCTTGCCTGAGCCAGCTACACTTCAGCTTACGCTTGATATTTTCCTGCAGAGATATGCGGAACAGGAGCTTTTAAAGCATATCAAGACATTCGGGGCAAAGGATGGGAGTCTTGTCGTAATGTCTATTGAGACAGGTGAAATACTCTCCATGGCCTCTTATCCAAAGACTTCTCCAGAGCAGTTGTGGAAGGAAGAAAATCATGGCATATCGGCTTCTCCTCATGCTGTCAGGGCGAGGATGTCGCCAGCCATGTTTTTTGTGATGGCGCAGTATCTGGATGCAGCCAGGGATATTATGGCTAATGCAGTTGATTACAGCGTCGTTTCCGGACATACATCGGCAGTCTCAGATCCTGCTGTTGAGATGTTTAAAAGATATTTTGAGAGGGATAAAAGGGATGCTTTCTGGGAGATGTCTCTGCTGGGACATGGATTTTACCTCGCAGGGCCGTGGAGCCAGGATTTTTTGAGGTGGATGCAGCCAGCGCCTGCGCTTCTCAATGACATGTGGGGGCTTGGATTCGGACAGCTTTCCGCTGTTGACATTCAGGATGAAGAGATCGGCGCGCTGCCTTTTTCCCTGCCTGCAGACTGGCAAAATATCGCGGATACCGGTTTTGTGGCGACTCCGATCCAGATGCTCAGGGCATTCAGCGCCATGATCAATCGTGGCAAGCTGCCAAGGCCTCATCTGGTTATTGACAGCGAAAAGGAGAGGGCGGCAGACTTCTGGGATTGGGGAGCGCAAAGGGGAAGCGAGGCTGTTCCTGTAACCGAGCGGCTTTCGCTGGAGCTACGCCGGTTGCTTGCCTCCCAGTCAGGCACACCTGTTTCATCATGTGTTTTGGCAAAAAAGAATGGGACATTGCCAGGTTCTGGCAACGAAAGCAAAAGCTATGAGGTGGTTTCTCTCGGTTTTTGGCCATTAAACGCCCCAAAAATTGTCTATATTCTGGCGCTTGAGGGTGTCTCTGATCCAAATCAGATAACCGCTC
Organism: Desulfobulbus propionicus; assembly: GCA_020722285.1. Classification (GTDB taxonomy): domain Bacteria; phylum Desulfobacterota; class Dissulfuribacteria; order Dissulfuribacterales; family DYLC01; genus DYLC01. The sequence goes on from DYLC01000048.1 coordinate 8,003, forward strand.
CAGGCTATGGCGCAAGCCTGAAAAAAATGGCGCAGGCAGCAGCAAGGCTGCCCTTGGAGGAGACAGAAGATGTCAGTCTATGACATAAGTCATGGGGAATTTCAGCGTCTTTTGATGGATGCCAAATCCAGGTCTGTGGTTTTATCCATCACATCTGATTCAAGAAGGGTTACACCAAAAAGTCTGTTTTTTTCGCTTCCTGCATCAGTTGAAAACAGCAGGGATGGCTTTGACTTTGTTGCAGATGCCGTCAGAAGCGGGGCAGCATGGATCGTGGTGTCTCGTGAGAAGAAAAAATGCCTTGATGAACTGTTCCAGCAAGGTCAGCTCAGTGCTGCTGATGAACAAAGTTTTTTCTGTGTGGAAGACCCCAGGGTTTGTCTTGGCATGGCGGCAAGGATATTTTTTCCAAGCCAGAACGACTCATCTGATTTTTCGCTAATTGGCATTACCGGAACAAACGGCAAGACCACCATAACCTATCTCATAGAGTCTGTTTTAAGCGCTGCTGGAGTTTCATGCGGCGTGATTGGTACTGTGTCTGTTCGTTATTCTACAACTGAAAGACCTGCAAGTCTCACCACGCCCGATGTTATAACCATTCATCGGACCTTCAATGAAATGAAGTCTAATGGTGTGAAGGTTGTTGCCATGGAGGTTTCATCCCATGCGCTTCAGCAGAAACGGGTGGCTGGCTGTAGTTTCAGGGCATCTGTTTTCACAAATCTCACAAGAGAGCATCTCGACTATCATGTGGATATGGAGAGCTATTTCCAGGCAAAGGAGGAGCTGTTTACAACCTATACCCAGGGGCCTTCCATCATTAATCTGGATGATTCCTATGGCAGAAGGTTGTTTGATGGGCTTAAAGGGGAAAAAATTGGCTATGGTTTCCATAAAGATGCTGCTGTGCGAGGTGAGAATCTGACACTCGGGCTTGACGGCTTTGAAATGGATGTTGTTGTTGATCTTGGCCGATATCTGGAGCCTACTGTTTTCAGGCTGAAATCCTATTTGCTTGGACGGCACAATGCATCCAACTGCCTTGCTTCAATCGCTGTCGCCTTGGTAATGGGCGTTGATATAGCCACAATCCAGCAGGGGATCAGAGGGCTTAAAAATGTGCCAGGACGTCTGGAGAGGGTTGATACAGGTGAAGTCGTCAGCCTTGTGGATTATGCTCACACACCTGATGCCCTGGAAAATGTGCTTAAATGCCTCAAAGACCTTACAGCAGGACGTTTATTCTGTGTGATTGGCTGCGGTGGGGACAGGGATAAGGGTAAGCGTCCTCTTATGGCTCAGGTCGCTGTGTCTCATGCAGACAAAACCATTTTTACCTCTGACAATCCACGGTCTGAAGGCCCTGATGTGATTATCGAAGACATGCTCAAGGGGCTTTACGATTTTAATCCCAATGGAAAGAGCTATTATGTTGTAAAAAAACGTGAACTTGCTATTCAGAAGGCTGTATGGATGTCTCAACCTGGTGACTGTATCCTTGTGGCAGGCAAAGGACATGAGACATATCAGATAGTTAGGGGTGAAAAAAGGCCGTTTGACGACAGAATTGAGATTAGAAAGTCATTTGAATTGAAAAAGAACCTGCTTCATCAGACAAAAGGTCTGCATACAGGCTGGAAGCTGTCTGATCTGGCGAGGGCTGTCCATGCAAGGATTATATGTCCTGTCTGGGAGCAGAAGAAGGACGGTGTTGCTGCAAATATATCCACTGATTCAAGGACGATCAGGGTAGGGGAGATTTTCTGGGCAATCAAGGGAGCTCGTTATGATGGCGCTTTTTTTGTCAGGGATGCGATTGAAAAAGGCGCTTGCGCCGTGGTCGTGTCTGAGTCATCACTGAAAGATATTACAGAAGAACTGGGAAATTGTCCTTTGCTTGTTGTTAAGGACAGCCTTGAAGGTCTTGGAGAGTTTGCGGCATGGCACAAGAAGAGGCTTGGACTCAGGGTGGTTGGCATTACCGGCAGTTGTGGAAAGACCACTACGAAGGAACTCGTGGCGGATTTTCTGCAAATCCGCTGCAAGACCCTTCGCACTATCGGAAACTTTAACAATCAGATCGGACTGCCTCTCACGCTTCTTAAGGCAGACTTTTCCCATGAGTGGGCGGTGCTTGAAATGGGAATGAATCAGCCCGGCGAAATAGAAAAATTGTGCAAGATCGCAATCCCTGAAGCCGGACTGATAACAAATGTTCAGCCTGTGCATCTGGAGGGGCTTGGCAGCCTTGATGCAGTTGCCAGCGAAAAAGGCAGCCTTTTTAAGGCGCTTCCAGACAGGGCAATCGCTGTCGTAAACCTTGACGATGCGAATGTGGTAAAGCAGTCGCAGGATGTTGTGTGTAAAAAAGTGGGTTACAGCCTTGGCAGGCCATGTGATGGTACGCTTCCTATTGTCAGGCTGCTGGACTGGAAACCAGTGGAAAACGGGACTGAGATCATGTTGAGCCTGTCAACCGGCGAGTCTGTCAATCTTGCCACTTCCTTTATCGGAGAGGCAAACATCAGAAACACGGTGGCTGCTTTTGCCGTGGCATTTTCTCTTGGCATTACGCCGGCTCAGATTGCTCAGGCATTATCAGCCTCAAACCCGGTCAAGGGTCGGCTGGCGATGAGGCGTATGGCTGAGGATGTCTGGCTGATTGACGATACCTACAATGCAAACCCTGCGTCTGTGGAATTAAGCCTGGAGTGTCTTGGCATCTGGGGCAAAGGGGCCAAGGTGGCGATCCTCGGGGATATGCTTGAGCTTGGGGCAATGGCGCCTGAGTTTCACAGGCAGGTTGGAGCAAAGGCATCTTCCGTGAAGCCGATAGGGTTGGATGGATTTCTGGCGGCAGGCGCATATTCCAGGGAGATGATCGAAGGATTTGAGTCAAGTCAGGCATTGCCGCAGCCATGTTTCATGGCTGACTTCAGGACTACAGATGAGCTTGTGGCCTGGCTTGAAGCTTATGCACGAGAGCTGTTTCAGGCGCCTGTAACCTTTCTTGTGAAGGGTTCGCGAGGCATGAGGCTTGAAAAGGCGAGTCAGGTTCTCGAGCAGCTTTTTGGTGCAGGAACAGAAGGGAAGAAGGATGTTTTATAATCTTATCTACCCCTTGAATGAATACTTTTCTTTCCTGAATATCTTCAGATACATTACATTCAGGACAATTTACGCCGCCATTACCGCACTCCTGATCATGCTGGTATTCGGTAAGTGGTTTATAGCCAAGATGAGCGAGCTGAAGCTCAGGCAGGTGATCAGGCAGTGCGGGCCGGAAAGTCACCTTGCCAAGGCAGGTACGCCAAGCATGGGTGGGATTCTTATTCTGGCTGCAATCTCACTATCCACCCTTTTGTGGGCGGATCTGAGCAATATCTACGTGTGGCTCTGTCTTTTTGTCATGACTGGTTTCGGGGCAGTGGGCTTTGTGGATGACCTGAAAAAAATCAACAAACAGAATTGGGCAGGTCTTTCCGGCAAGGGAAAGCTTGCCAGTCAGACTGTGATCACAGCCATTGCCGGCTTTGCGCTTTATGAGTTTGGCGATTGGGACACCACCTTGATTGTGCCATTTTTTAAGGCTTTTACCCCGGATTTGGGCTTTTTTTACTTGGTTTTTGCCTTGCTTGTGGTGGTGGGCGCATCCAACGCCGTCAACCTGACAGATGGCCTTGATGGCCTTGCAGTCGGTCCGTTTGTGGTGGCTTCGGCTGTTTATACCCTTTTTGCCTATCTGACAGGTCATGCAGGAACAGCCCATTATCTTCAGATACCGTGGCTTGCAGGGGTGGGAGAGCTTGCGGTTTTTTGCGGGGCAATGGTGGGAGCAGGCCTTGGCTTTCTTTGGTTTAACTCTCATCCAGCCAGCATCTTTATGGGAGATGTGGGTTCTCTCGGGCTTGGCGGTGCGCTTGGGGCAGTGGCGATTCTTGTCAAACAGGAGATATTGCTTGCCATTGTGGGTGGCGTGTTTGTGATGGAGGCTTTGTCCGTCATGCTCCAGGTGGGCTACTTCAAGGCAAGTGGAGGAAAGAGGATATTTCGCATGGCTCCCATTCACCACCATTTTGAACTGGGCGGGACACCTGAGCCAAAGGTGATCGTCCGTTTCTGGATTGTGGCGATTATCCTTGGCCTTGTGGCTGTCAGCACACTTAAAATCAGATAAGGGAGACTCCAAGTCTTTGGCCAAAATCTTTAATTTTTGGAGTCTCACATGAAAAAAATATGCGATGGCAAAAAGATAGTTGTGCTTGGCTGCGCAAGAAGTGGCGAGGCAACTGCAAGATGGGCTTTAGACCAGGGAGCAAAGGTTGTTCTGAGTGATATCAAGCCGTTAACCGCATGGCCAGATGAGCTCGTGACATGGGCAAAAGATAAGGCTGATGTGACGCTGGATGCAGGTGGCCATAATCTTGAGCAGTGGCAGGATGCAGATATGGTTGTGGTAAGCCCTGGCATTCCCTTAGACATCGAGCCAGTGAGGTTCATGAGGGAAAAGGGCGTTCGTGTTACAGGAGAGCTGTTCCTTGCAGCCTCCCTTTGGAAAGGCAGGATGGCAGGCATCACCGGCACAAATGGCAAGACCACTACCACAAAACTTCTGGGAGAGATATGCAGGGCCGCAGGTCTTGATACTGTGGTGGCTGGAAACATCGGCGAGCCGTTTATAAATTCAGTAATGGCAGATGAGGTTCATGGGAATGATGGGCAAAGGGTTGCCGTGCTTGAGCTGAGCAGCTTTCAACTTGAAAATTTTGAGCAGAGGCCGCTTTTTGAGGGTTGGCGGATTCCTCATTTTGATGTGATGGCCTGGCTCAATTTTGCCCCGGATCACCTGGATCGCTATGTTGACTTGCGCCACTATGGTGATGCCAAGGCCAGATTTATGGAGTTTCAGACAGATTCTGACTGGGTGATCCTGAACAGAGATTGCAGACAGATGGATCTCTGGGAAGAAAAGGCAAGGGCAAAGAAACTGTATTTCGGAGTTATGAGGGATGACGCCCCATCCGGAGCATGGTTTTTAAAAGGCGGCGGAGAGATGATCCTGAGGATGTCAGGTGATCGCGAAGAACGCTACGATCTTTCCGGTTGGCGGTTGAAAGGCGTTCACAACCTTGAAAATCTGGCTGCAGCAATGCTTTCAGCCAGGTGTCTCGAAATTGAAAAACAGGCCATTGAGCGGGCGATAGCAGGCTTTTCTCCCCCTTCCCATCGCCTTGAATTCGTGACAGAAAAACAAGGAATTATATTTTATGATGATTCCAAGGCAACAAATGTCGGAGCGGTTCTGACTGCCATAAAGGCAATGGACAGACCAGTGGTATTGATCGCCGGAGGAAGGGGAAAAGGTGAAGATTATTCAGCTCTTGCTAATTCAGAGGTATGCGAGAGACTGAAGGCGGTTGTGTTGATTGGAGAGGAGGCGGACAGGCTTGAAAAGGTTTTTGCCTCTTGTGTTCCCACTGTCAGGTTGCAGACAGATGGAGATGTTGCGGGCTGTCAGATTATGAAAAAGGCAGTTGAGAAGGCAATGGAAAGGGCTTTTGCTGGCGACGTGGTTTTGCTGTCTCCTGCCTGCGCAAGTTTTGATCTTTTCAGGAACTATGAAGAGCGCGGCCGTGCGTTTAAAGAGGCGGCACTTGGATTATGAGGCTTCTTGTTGCAGGAGGCGGGACAGGAGGCCATGTCTTTCCAGGGGTTGCTGTAATTGAAGCCCTTGAAGAGAGGGTGAAGACTGATGTCATGTGGATCGGCACAGGCCGTCCAGTTGAGATGTCGGTAGTGAGGCCAAGGGGCTGGCAATACAAGATATTGGATGTAAAGCCATTAAAGGGCGCAAGTTTTGCCAGGACTGCTTTGTCACTTTTAAGTCAGCCTTATTTTGTGTTTAAGTCAGCCTGCTTGTTGAAGTCTTTCAAGCCGGATGTGGTACTTGGGGTGGGTGGTTATGTCTCAGGCCCTGTGATAATGGCTGCAAGGCTTCTCGGCATAAAAGCAGCGCTTCATGAACAGAACATGGTGCCAGGGCTTTCAAACAGGCTTGCCTCTCGGTTTGCAGACAAGATTTTTGTCAGTTTTGAGGAAAGCAGGCGTTTTTTGCCTGATGAAAAGGTCGTGATTACAGGTAATCCTGTCAGAAGGCCATTTGTGGAATATGCCAGAACACTTGGCCATCACAAGGAGTTTCATGGCAGGGATATTGGCCATCATGACAGGCCTTTCAGTCTGTTGATACTTGGCGGCAGCCAAGGTGCAACTTCCCTCAACCGGCTTGTAAGCTCTGCGGTATGTCTGCTTGCAAAATCAGGGGTGCGCCTTGATGTGGTGCACCAGACAGGTAAAAATGACATGGAGAGGATACAAGGGGTTTATAAAGAGAGTGGTGTGAATGCAGAAATACGGGCGTTTGTAGAGGACGTTCTGAGTGAATATGTGAGAGCTGATCTGGTGATTTGCAGGGCAGGGGCAGGCACTGTTTTTGAGCTTACGGCGACAGCAAGTCCGGCGATCCTCATTCCATATCCTTATGCTGGCGGTCATCAGGAGGCCAATGCGCGGGCGCTTTCAGACAATGGGGCCGCAGTCCTTTGCAAAGAGGATGAGATTGGGGCTGTCAGGCTTGCAACTGAGATTCAGGGTTTGATGGAGGACAGGGCAAGGCTTGTAAGCATGTCACAAAAATCGTTTGAACTTGGACGGCCTGATGCGGCAAGAGTGATTGCAGGCTTGCTTATGGAGATGTAGGCATAACAGATTTATTTGTAACTATCCAGCAGCACCCCATCTGCTGTGTCATCGGCCTGCTTATGTGCAGGCAGCACACTTTGCAGGCCTCTTCCTTGCATCTGGGGCACTGCTGAATAGTTACAGTACGGTGGTTT
>DYLC01000049.1 GCA_020722285.1 Desulfobulbus propionicus
TCGCAAAACCAGCGAGCATCCACAAAAAAAGGACAGGCATTTTTTGTTTTTCCGAACATACGCCGAGCGATTTCTTTACGGGTTGTCATTCCGAGCGATAGCGAGGAATCTTTTTGCGCGGGGTTGGGATTTCTCGCCGCTTCGCGGCTCGAAATGACAGATGGGGTGGTGCTTGTCGAAATGACAGAATATGCGGCGCCTTTTAAAGGCTCAGGAGCTTGGGCTTGAGATAGGAGACATCTCAACGCTGGAGGATTAAGTTTTCCTGCGCATCATAATAAAACGGGTAAAACGGGAGCCGCCTTTCTTGCAGGCTGCTCCCGTTCACCAGTCTATTATACTTTTTGCGACGGCATCGCGTATGATGACTTTTTACGAGAGCATCATACTTTGAATGCCTTCAAAAGATCCTGAAGTTCCTGGAAGAGGCTGTTAAGCTTGCTGGCGATATCCTCCACCTTTGCAGCGCCTTCTGCATTTTTTACACTCTCCACCGCCACCTCTTTATTGATGTTTTGAAGGCTTTGTACGTTAATAGATGCTGCTTGGGCGTTTGCGCTTATCTCAGAGGCAGTGGCGGTCTGCTCTTCAATGGCTGCGGCGATGCTGTCGTTAAAATCCAGAACATTTTCAATCACACTTGATATTTTCTCAATGGCATCCTTGACATTTCCTGCCTCTCCCTGAAGCGAGCTGACAATCTGACTTATCTCATCTACCGAAGATGCTGTCTGCTTGGCAAGCTCCTTTACCTCATTGGCTACAACAGCGAACCCCTTGCCGGCCTCCCCTGCCCTGGCAGCCTCAATCGTGGCATTTAAGGCCAGCAGGTTAGTCTGCTCTGCTATTGAACCGATCAGACCACTGACTGCTCCGATTTTATTGGAGGCATCAGCAAGTCTGAAAATCAGTTCAGCAGCATTCGCAGCCTCAGATTTAGCCTCCTGAGATATCTGCCTTGCGCTTCCGGCATTTTTCGATATCTCATTGATGGTGGCTGTCATCTCTTCCATAGCTGCTGCAACACTTGACACAATGTGATTAGTTGCATCAGCCGTCTTCATGGCAGACTCTGACTGCTCCTCTGTATGACGTGATGCAGTTGACATGGCTTGAGCCTCCTGAATCAGGCTCTTTGCCTCATGGCCGACCTGGCTTGAATGGGAAACAGTCCTGGAAATCAACTTTCTGATCCTCAGAATAAATGAGTTAGCAAAGGTCGCCACTTCATCCACCTCTGTGGCAAGCCCCTGCTTGTAAACATCGCACACATCGCAGGACGAATATTCACCGCTTGAAATCTTTGGGCAATGCACCTCTGCGGCATAACTTCCGGCTTCATGCCAACAATGGGTCTTTTTACCAAAACTTGGGCACTCAGGCTTGTTACACTTCATAATATTAGAACAATTAACAGCCTGTACTTCCAGTTGCCTCGTGAGATCGGCATCCCCTATGCTCAATTCTTTCATTTTGGCTGTAACTTCTTGGATAGGTCTCACCGCAACCGCCCTCAAAACCGCTACAAGTATGGCTACCATCAACCCTGCAATCACAACCGCTATGCTGAAGATAAACCTGTTGCTCTTTGCAGCAAGCTCTACCAGCTTTGATATATCCCGCTTCACAACAATAGAGCCAAGGACTGCCTTGGACGAACCATGACAATGATAGCAATCAGGATGATTCATGATTTTTTCATAACCAAGCAAAAAAGCGCTGCTTCCCTCGGAAACTATGTTGATCACCCTTGCATTCGAGGTAGAGCCTTCATTTATCTGCTCAACAAATTCCTGAGGCAAAAGCCCGTATAACTCCTTATCCAAGTCTGCTTTGGCAGGGGCATAGGTGACATGTTTTTTGTCATCCGCTATATAAATAACAGCCTCACCCTTGAGTTCCTCAACAATCTTCTGCACTCTCTCATCATCCCCTCGTCTCATGGGATGGTCAATTGCCTTTAAGACCGTCTGAAAAAGCATGTTGGCCTGTTCTGTGCTATTTTCCTCATTTACTTTTTCCATTGCCCAGTAATGCAGACCAAACAGAATGCCTATGCCAACGAGAAAAAGCAGTACAGATGGCATGACAACCCTTATTCCAATGCCTCGCATCCTTGTTTTTAAAAAAGCCAGGTTCATTTGTTCCTCCTTTATGCTGCGTTTTAATGTGCGCCGCCATGCAGCATGGGCTTGAAGTTAAACGAGGATATTCTGGCAGAGTTGTGACACTCCTCGCACATTTTCATATTCATGTTGTTGCCGCTTACAATTTCCTTTGCGTCGCCTGACTCAACGTGTTTTGAACCTGGACCATGACAGACCTCGCATCCGGCGTTCTTCATTTCCGGCGTCTTATCTACGCTTACAAACCCACCTGGCCTGCCATAACCTGTAGTATGACATTTGTAACACCCATTTATTTCCTCATTTGTAAGCCCGTCTTGCATACGCTCAATAGCATAAAAAGAATGCGCCTTCTTGGCATACTGAGTGAATGTTTTGTACTCTTCCTCATGACACTCAATACATGCCCTGGAACCGACATAGTGTTTTTCTGCAGCCCAAACAGTTAACCCATGCATAATTATCATGAGCATGAACACGGACAGGAACAGATAATACTGTTTCATAAGCCCCCCTTTGCCAGCTTGACATTACAACTTTGTAAAAAAAATAACAGACATAAGACAACAACTCAAGAAAAATTTCTTGCTTAACAAAAGCAGTGGGACATTTCCTTTGCAACAACCCATTTTTGTCTTATTTTGAGATATGCAGACCCTGAATCCATCTCAAAAAGAAGCTGTTTGCCACAGGTCAAGCCCTCTGCTTGTGCTTTCCGGCCCTGGCACAGGCAAAACAAGGGTGCTGGTCGAGCGCATTAAGCATCTTATTTTTAAAGAAAACGTACAGCCAGCCTCAATCCTTGCAATCACCTTTACGGTCAATGCGGCAACCGAGATACTGAAACGCCTGCGTCCTGAGCACCACATTGAAACTCAGCCAATGGTGACCACATTTCACGGATGGGCTTACTCCTTTTTGAAGGAACAGGGCAAAAAAATTGACATTATCGGGGAAAAAGAGGAAGACGTCCTGCTGCGGGAGGCGTTGTCACAACGTGGCCTCAAGCAAACCTCAGCGCCTGCCATGTTAAAGCAAATCGCTTGCGCCATGCAAAGATATCCCATTACATTTGAGCAGGCCAGCCTTGAAGACGTATTTCGGGGCTATAAAAAGCTGAAAAATACATACAATCTGGCCAGTTATGACGATCTGATACACGAGGCAATTGACCTGCTCAGACAGCCGTCAATTAACAGCGAGTTCAGGAAGCGATTCAGATTTATTCTGGTGGATGAATTTCAGGACATCAATCCTGTGCAGTATGAAATTGTCAGGCTTATGGCATGGCCGGATGGAGAGATCACAGCCATTGGCGATCCCAATCAGGCAATTTACAGCTTCAGGGGTTCTGCTCCGCAGCTTATTCAGGATTTTCAGCAAGATTTTGGCTGTGTCAAAACTGTAGTTCTGGATACCTCTTACAGGACCCCGCAAGGATTTCTTAATGCTGCCTGCGCAGTTTTAAAGGAAAATGGCCAAAGACTTTGCTCTACAAAGAGCCATGGCCCTTTGATCGAACACATGGTGTTTGAAGACGAAAAAACTGAGGCCAACTGGATAACAGGCATCATTGCAAGCCAATGTGGACTGTCTCTGGAAACCATGCGAGGCGATGAACACAGACAGTTTTCGGATTTCGCTGTGCTTTCACGGCTAAACTCTGTATGCGAGACCATTGCGAATCAGATGCAAAAAAAAGGCATTCCGTGTCAAACCCGTTCAAATTTTATGGCTAAGATGCCGTGGCTCGAACCACTTGCGTGGACATGGCGCACAGTGTCAGCGTCAACCCAGCAGAAAAACAATTTTTTTTTACAGATGGCAACTAAAGAAATTACGCACATGAAAAAAGAGCAGAAAGACTTGTCCACTTCCATTCTAAAGGCAGCGATCTCTTTTGTCCAGAATCATGACCCGGCAGACACCCCCAAGCAACCGGTTGAGTTGTTTGATTTGCTTGTAACTGCCTTGAATCTTGACTTCGTATCAGGCATTGAGGCAATTGTGCTTAAGTCTGTCAGGGAAATGCTCTGGACAATGCCACAGATCGTTGACCTCGAACCGCTCCTTAAGGATGACGTCTCTGTTTTGGGAATCAAATCAGAGGCCGTGAGATTCCTTACTCTTCACGGAGCCAAGGGCATGGAGTTTCCTGTGGTCATTGTAGCTGGCCTTGAAGAAGGGATATTGCCGCTTCATGGCGCGGATATCAATGAGGAGCGAAGACTGCTTTATGTTGGCATGACCCGCGCTTGTGAAAGACTGTATCTGACATCCGTAAAACACCGCAAGCTGCACGGGCAGGCCCAGCCGCTTTTGCCCAGTCGTTTTCTTGCTGATATGCCAGCAGGGCTTTTTTCATGTTCTGCAGAGAAGGGCAAAGTAAAGAAAAAACAGGTTTATAAAAAATTATTTTAAGTTTTTATCTGACCTTAAAACTGGCTTTTTAAGCGGATTATTGGTACTATTGACAAAAGAGCGGTTTCAAAAATTGTCATTTTGCCCGCAAACGTGTCAGCTTTCCTGACCCTGCTGTTAAGCAGGGTGGGCATGGCTGTGTTATTTTAAGGCTGAAAATGTCTTGCCCTTGAACGGAATTGCCAATTTTTGGAACCTCCCACATACTCAAAACAAGGAGCAACCCATGATAATCATAATGAAACCGGATATAGACCCTGCTGGCTCTGAAGTGACCAGGATATTCAATTTTCTCTCCCATTTTTCTGACATCAAGACCATGACAAGCGGCGTAAAAGGAACAAGCCGCATGGTGACAGAGATTTACCTCATCGGACCAACGCACAACATCCCACAGGATGCTGTGGAGAGGTTTGCCGGGGTTGAAAAGGTGGTGCGAGTGTCCAGCAAATACCGTCTCATTGGAAATCATGGAGGCCAACTGGATGAGCTTGGGTTTGAGTACAACGGGCTTCAGTTCAACCAGAACAGTTTTCATGTATTTCTTGGTCCTTGTGCAGTTGATACCTATGAACATACCGAGTTGATGTTTAAAAAATTTCAGGAGCTTGGCATCCAGACAACCCGGATGGGGGCTTACAAACCAAGGACCAGTCCATACGATTTTCAGGGCCACGGGGCGACGTGCCTTCCGTGGGTATTTGAGTTGGCAGGCAAATATGGCATCAAAGTCATTGCCATGGAGGTTTTGAAGGAAGTGCATATTGACGAGTTGCAGCGGGCGCTTGAAGAGGCAGGAAAACCTACCGGTATCATGCTTCAGGTCGGCACAAGAAACGCCCAGAATTTTGAGTTGCTAAAGGCCGTTGGCTCTCAGCAGGAGTTTCCGGTTCTTTACAAAAGGGGCATGGGGCTTTCCATTGAGGAGTCGCTCAACGCCTGTGAATATATAGCCAGCGAGGGAAACAGAAATATTATCTTCTGCTTGAGGGGAGTAAAGACCCGACTTGGGGACCCACACAGAAATCTTGTGGATTTCATACATGTGCCGGTGATAAAAAGGCTGACAAGGCTTCCTGTCTGCGTTGATCCGACTCATTCAGTAGGGATTAAAACCATGGCGTCTGATGGCATCCTTGAGATATTCCACGCCACGAGCCAGGGGGTGGCGGTTGGCGCGAACATGCTTTTGATTGAATGTCATCCAAAGCCTGAGCTTGCCATGTGTGACGGGCCTCAAGCCCTTACTCTGGTAGAGCTTGATCATCTGATGCAGGATATTGAAATCAGCCGGAATGCCTATATCGCGAGAAAAGAGCTGGCTTCGAGAAAGGCGCTGGAGAGACTAACCGGCATTTGTTCAGTCTGAAGGGCAATTAAAGGCATCTCAGGAAAAATTTAAGTAACTATCCAGCAGCACCCCATCTGCTGTGTCATCGGCCTGCTTATGTGCAGGCAGCACACTTCGCAGGCCTCTTCCTTGCATCTAGGGCACTGCTGAATAGTTACAGTACGGTGATTTTCGTTCATTTTTGGCATTATACTGGATAGTTACAAATTTGACAAACTCAGTAACTATCTGTTTAAATTCATGGATAATTTTTCTGCATTGCTTTCTGAATGACAATTCATTTTTTTTGACTTGCATGCAAATAGTATGTTGACAAAACAGGAATCTTGGGTCTATATGAATTGCGAAGAAATACTTCAAAATAAAAAATAAAAAAGGAGGTCTTTCATGTTTCAGATTACAATTAATTATGACAAATGTCAGGGCGATGAGGAGTGCGTAAATGCATGTCCTGCAGGGGTTTATGATTTTGTTGATGGCAAACCAGTACCTGTACGTTCTGAAGACTGTCTCGGCTGTGAGACATGTGTTGAGGTATGCCCTGTAGGAGCTATTACAGTAGAAGAAGTGTAATTTTTCTTGTCTTTTTGTTTGGAAGGGTATATTTGGAAGGGAGGTTCCAAAAAATTAGAAATTTTGTTCAAGGGCAAGGCATTTTGAGGCTGAAAAGCGCAGCATACTCCCTGTATGTGAGCATTTTCAGCCTCAAAATAACACAGCCATGCCCTACGCCTTGCAATAAAAGGCAAGGCTTGGAAAGCTAAAGCTTGCGGGCAAAAGGGCAATTTTTGGAACTTCCCTGAATATAGTCTAAATATACCCTTTTTTTGTATTAGCTTCCATGCCTGTAAACAGTTACTGGCGGGCGGTTATTCTGCTCACCTTTACCTTCTTTTTAAACTTTTTGTCCAGAACTGTCTTTTCGCCACTTCTTCCCAGGATCGAAACTGATTTTTCCATTGATCACCTAAAAGCAGGCTATCTTTTCGTATTTATTGCATCAGGCTACTTCATTGCCCTTTGGAATTCAGGAGCAGTTTCAGGTAGGCTTGGTCACAAACGCACCCTTATCCTGTCTGCATTAGGCGTGGCTATTTTTCTGTTTTGCGCCGCAACTATCAGGTCTGGACATACAACCTACATTCTGCTTGCTGCTTCTGCCTTTGGAGTCGGCCTTGCAGCAGGCATTTACCTCCCTTCCGGGATTGCAACCCTGACCTCTATTACCCCGCAAAATGAGTGGGGCAAGGTGTTAGCCGCCCATGAGGTTGCGCCTAATCTTGCATTTGTCACCGCCCCTCTTCTTGTCGAGACAGTCGGGGCATGGTTTTCATGGCGTGTGCTGCTTTACACCATGTCCATTGTTGTCCTGTTAGTTGCAGCAACCATGATACTATGCAGAAAATATCTTGAAAGTCCTGTTATGACAATAAGTTGCACCATCTCAAGATTTGAGCTGATAAAGGACAGAACGCTTCTTGCGTGGGTGATGATATTTGGCATAGGCATCACAGGTACGATAGGCATCTACGCCATGCTGCCACTCTTTTTGGTCAGCTCACTGGGTTATGACCAGATGCTTGCCAATAAATTCGTTGGAATAAGCAGGATAGCCTCTATCTTTATGGCATTGTTTTCAGGGTGGCTGATAGACCGCCTTCACCCGGGCGTTGTCATCAAGGTGGCAATGCTTATGACAGGCATTTTTACTGTTCTTATAGGGATTGCACCATCAAAGTATGTCCCGACAATCCTTTTTCTGCAGGCAGCAACAGGCGTTTGTTTTTTCCCAGCGGCATTTTCTTTAGTGTCTCAAGGATTTTCACAGCAATGCCGCAGCCTTGCCATATCCACTATCATGCCTGTGGCGTTTTTGATTGGCGGCGGCCTTGCGCCAGCCTTTATCGGCTATATGGCAAAGACAAATAGATTCGGGCTTGGATTTGCAGTAACCGGCTTATGGATAATAACAGGGTTAATCTTGATGCGCTTTACAATGAAACAGAAACAGCCTCATAGAGGCTAAAGCATTTTACTATAGGTTTTCCAGAGGGATGTGACCTTCTTAACGTAGTCCTGTGTCTCCTGAAAAGGCGGGATGCCATTAGCCTTTTCCACATGCTCAGGTCCGGCATTGTAGGCTGCAATGGCCTTTATCCAGTCGCCGCTGAATCTTTCATACATAAGCTTAAGATATTTCGCTCCGCCGATGATGTTTTCATGTGGATTATAGGGATTTTTGACATTCATATCCCATGCAGTATCAGGCATGAGCTGCATAAGGCCCATCGCCCCTTTAGGCGATCTGGCGTAGATATTTCCGCCTGACTCAGCGTGTATCACAGCCTTCAGCAAGGCAGGATCTAACTCACAATAATTAGCTGCCTTGTAGATTATCGACTCTAACTGCCTGAGATCTATTTTTTTGCTGAGGTTGTAATTGGAATACCTTTGTGTCAGGAACGCCCCTCCTCTTGAAAGCGCAACGGGTCTGTAGCGAGGATCATTCGGGACGTTGGTAAAGTGAGTAACGCCCCGTTCGTCCACAAAGCTGTAGATACCCCTTGCCTCTGAGTTTGCAATAAAACAAGAGGTTGAAAAAACAAAAACAAGCGCTGCGATTCGTATGCATCTCTTCATACTGTCTATTTCGGCACTTTTTCCCAATCAGCTAAAAAATTTGCAAGACCAATGTCAGTTAAAGGGTGTTTGGCAAACTGGGCTATAACTTTGTATGGGATTGTGGCGATGTCAGCCCCTATTCTTGCCGCTTCAAGCACATGAACCGGGTGACGAACACTTGCCACAATCACCTCTGTCTCAATGGCATAGTTATTATAGATTGTCATGATGTCAGCAACCAGTTCCATGCCAACATGGGAGATGTCATCAAGCCTGCCCACAAAAGGACTTACAAATGTTGCGCCTGCCTTTGCAGCCAGAAGTGCCTGAATAGCTGAAAAAATAAGGGTTACATTGGTCTTGATACCACAAGCTGTAAGTTTTTTTACAGCCTTCAGTCCCTCTGTGGTCATTGGCACCTTGATGACCACATTAGATGCAATTTTCGCAAGATTTTGGGCCTCCTGCACCATATCATCAGCCTTGAGAGATATAATCTCCGCACTCACAGGCCCTGGTACCAATTCGCAGATTTCACGTATTCTGTCTTCAAAACAGCATTTTTCCTTGGCAATAAGAGATGGATTGGTTGTGACGCCATCCACCATGCCAATAGACATGGCAGCTTTTATGTCATCCAGATTTGCAGTGTCAATGAAAAATTTCATTTGTTTTTTGCTCCTTACCGATATATTTATTGATAGTTCACACGTAAAAAAGGATTGCGGCATTCAAAATGGGAATGGAAAATCTCTTTACAGGAGTACTTATACTGGATAACACGGCTCTTCTCAAGGTCTCAAAAGACAAAATGGAGGCCTATGTCCTGCCAAATGGAGATTTCCCGCTTCCTGTAGAAAGATGGGATGAGGTGGTTTCGGCAATCGGAGTACATGGCATAATCAATGGCGTGCTTGTAGATCCCGAGCCTTTTAATGGAAAGGGCTGGATAGTGGCAAAAGGCACCAACCCTGAAGATGGCAGGAATGCAAGCATTGAACTTTCTGACTCTGTGCGCCATCAAATTTTTGAAAAAGAGAAAGAACTTTCTTTTTATACCAAAAACATAAGACTAAACGATGTGTTTATCAATGTGCAACAGGGGTTTGATATAGCCCAAAAAATACCCGCGACTCAAGGGATACCTGGAAAAAATATCTTCAAGGAAGATCTTCCAGCCAAGCCAGGAAAGGATGCGCTTATCAAAGCGGGCAAGGGGGTGCATGTCTCTGACGATGGTCTGAGAATTATAGCGGACGTGAGCGGCAGGATAATGACAGACGATAGTGGTAAGCTGAGCGTTCTGGACATAGTGGAATTTTCAGGACAAATCTATAAAAAAACCACAGGTAATGTCATCTTTAGAGGGAAACAACTCACGATTCGTGGCGATATACTCGAAGAAGCCAAGTTAACCTGCGCCGGCAATCTTACGGTTGAGGGCAATATTGAAGAAGGCGCTTTAGTTGAGTGCGCCGGCAAGGTGACTGTTTCAGCAATTATTCGAGGACAAAAGACTGTAGTCAGGGCTGGAGCAGGTCTTCACTGCAAAGTGGTAGAATATGCCTCTTTAGATGTAGCCGGTGACATTGTGATTGGAGATAATTCACTGGATGCGGAGCTTAAAACAACCGGAAGCATCACAGCCACATCCGGCAAGGGCATAATCTCAGGAGGACATGCCATCGCACACCACACCATAACCGCCAATCAATTTGGCCTTCCGGCAGCCTCATCCACTGTTATCTGGACTGGCTACAACCCTGAGCTTACTCGGCAGCACGAGGAATCTGTCAAAAATCTTGAGGAAAAATCTGCCAAGATCCTTGAGGTCAAGGCTGGCATCAAAAAGGTCGAAAGGATGCAGCAGATCTGTCCTGACGATCCCCATCATGAACTTATCAAGATCAAATTAAAAAATGCAATTATGAGCCTTGCTACAGAGATGGCTGAACTCAGGGACAGGATAGAAAAAATTGAACACAAAATGGCTGAGCTGGACCATGCCCATGTAATTGTGATGAAAGACGCCTATCCTGGCGTCACAATCAGGATAGGAAATGTCTCTCTGGATATCAAATCCGCTATATCGAAGGCAAAATTCAGTTATTATAAAGGCAGCGTGATCATGGCCCCCATGTAAAACCGCTCAAAAATCCTTTTTCTGTTTTTTTACCTGACTGTAACAACAAAATGCTTGGCAAAAGCAAATTGTTGTGATACATGAATAGCTATTCAGTTAAAGGTTTGGTGTAAAATTTTTCACAAAATATCTTTATTATTCAAGTTAAGGAGGATTTCAAACAATGTCAGTTTATGTTCTTGGACACAAAAACCCTGACACAGATTCCGTCGCAGCAGCTATTAGCTATGCCAATTTCCTGAAGGCTACCGGCACAGATGCAGTTGCGTGCATGCAGATTGAGGCAGACAAGCTCAACCCTGAGAGTAAGACTGTTCTTGCAAAGTTTAGCCTTGCAGCCCCTCAGACCATGATGAGCGTAAAGGGTCAGAAGGTGGCTCTCGTTGACTTCAGCGACTATGGTCAGGCTCCTGATGACCTCAAAGAGGCAGAGCTTGTTGGCGTTGTTGACCATCACAAGATCGGCGACATCACCACTGGAAGCCCTATTTTCTTCTATGCACAGCCTGTAGGCTGCACATGTACAGTGCTTAACGAGATGTACAAAACCAAAAATATCGCTATCCCAAAAGACATTGCAGGCGCCATGCTCTGTGCTATTTTGAGTGACACAGTAAACTTCAAGTCTCCTACCTGCACAGATGCAGACAAGAAGGCTGTTGCAGATCTCAAGGCTGTTGCAGGTGTGACTGATACAGATTCCCTTTTCATGGAGATGCTGCGCGCGAAGTCTTCTGTAGAGGGTATTCCGATAAAGGACCTCGTTTTCCGTGATTACAAGGACTTTAACATGGGCGGCAAGAAGGTTGGTATTGGTCAGCTTGAGCTTGCAGCTATTGATCAGGTTGCAGCCATCCGCGCTGATCTGGTTAAGGCCCTTGAGGATCTCAAGAAAGATGGACGTCACTCAGTTCTGTTCATGCTTACCGACGTTGTAAAAGAGGGCACAGACCTCATTGTAGTCTCTGATGATGTAGCCATGATCGAAAAAGCCTTTGGAGGCAAGGTCAACAATGGCTCTATGTGGGTTGCCGGCATGATGAGTCGCAAAAAACAGACCGTTCCACCTCTTCAGAAGGCGTTTGGCGCCTAATTTTCGCTGTTTGCTATCACAAAAGGGACCAGGCGTATTCTCTGCCTGATCCCTTTTCTTTTTCTCCTTAAAGTGTCTTCCCCTGTCGTTGTTTTTGTCACTTTTTTTCTGACTGCAAGCTTAATTCCTGCATTTTTATTTGCAACTTCGGCGCAGGACAAACCTAAAACCGTCACTGTAACTGTCTCTGGCAGGATCGACATGTGTCTTGCCTGCCATCCCGATGAACCGGATAAGGCACATGCAAGAACTGTTGTGCCATGCTCCGCATGCCATCTTGGCAACTCCCTTGCCGGCGACAAGTTCAATGCCCACAAAGGAATGATTAAGAACCCAGGGGAGTTAAGCATATCCCCCAAGACCTGCGGACAGACCGGCTGCCACCAAAGGGAGATCGGCTGGGTAAAAAATTCACTTATGTCAACCAACACAGGCATCATCAATGCCCTTCGTTTTTACTGGGGAGAAACAGAAGACAGGCACGAAAACCTGACAGTGCAGATGCTTCAAGAAAACAGCCTTGACTCGCCAGCCCTCAGCTATTTCAGAAAACTCTGCGGGAGTTGCCATCTTGGCATGGAAAAGGGAAGACTCCCGGACTTTTTGGCAGAAAAAGGCGGTGGATGCTCTGCCTGTCATCTTCAGCGCCTACAGCCTGACCGGCCTGAAAAGAAACCGCACCCAATCATTGCCAGGGCAGCCCCTATGGAAAACTGTGTTAGGTGCCACAACCGAAGCGGCAGGATAGGACTTTCATATCAGGGTCTTTACGAAACAGAAGGCTATGGAACGCCTTATAACACCGGCGGCTTTGCCTCTGACACCCTGCCAGATGGCAGATTTGTCAGACACCTTGAGCCAGACATCCATCACAAGGCTGGTCTTGTCTGTGTGGACTGCCATACACAACGGGAGCTGATGGGAGATGGAACTCGCCATTCACATCTTAGTAAGCAGACAGAGGTAAGATGCGAACACTGCCATTCTGGCGCTAACATCTCAGCTAAAATCCTGAATGTTTATGAAACAGACGGAGAAAACCTTTACCCAAAAAAGGAGAAGCTAAGCCCGCTTCCAAGGCTTTTATTTGAAAAATATGGGGATGAAGTCTTTCTGAAATCAAAAACAACAGGCAAACTCCACAGTCTCAAGGCCCCTGATGAACAATGCCGGAAGGCTGTTCACAGCCGTCTTTCATGTCAGGCCTGTCACAGCACATGGGTGCCCCAGTGTTATGGATGTCATGTGAGATATGATGCAGCCAAAACCCAGCTTGACAAGGTGTCTGGCAAGGAAACACCAGGCAGGTGGCAGGAGTTCAAGGACATTATGAGATATGATACGCCACCGCTTGGGGCGCTTCAAACAGAACAAACAACAGAACAGATTGTGGTCATGGTTCCTGGTTGTCAGGATTTCGTCACATTTCTCGGCAAAGATGGGGCAGTGAAGAGACGCTTCCAGAGATTTACCGCTTCACATATGGATCCACATACCACTCAGCAGAAAGGCCGCTCATGCAGGGATTGTCATCAAAGACCAGAGGCGCTCGGGCTTGGAGCCGGCAGTCTTTCTATAACAGATGGCAAGTGGTTTTTTCAACCTGCGCTTGGCTGTCAGAATAACCCTGCAAACTCACAACCCCTTGACAGTTTTGTGAATTTGCAGGGGAAAAGGCTGATGCATACTTCAAGCCAGGGATTCAGGCAATTTAACAAAGGCGAAATCGAAGCAATTCTGTATGTCGGGCTGTGCCTTGACTGTCATAGAGATTTTTCTGACCCGATTATGTCCGGCTGGCAAAAAAGCAAACCGCCTTTGTCCTGTGGACATTTTTTAAACCTGCGTTAAAATGTTTTTTGGTAGAGGCGTTGAAGAATGCTCACGGATCAGTATCAATAAAAAACAGGGCTGCGCAAATGCATCATGCCATATTTCAAAAACCAATCTGGCCCCTTGTAGAGTTTTCAGGCTTTCTATACATGGCAACCCCTTTTGAGGAACCACAACAACTTTTTGAGGAAATGCCGTTTCCTCTTGAACTGAAAGGCTCGCTTGTCTATGAAAGTCTCGAATGCATTGAGCCATACAAAACCGAACTGTTTGACTTCCTGCTGGCAATCAAAGGCCAATTTAAATCAAGCCTGCCATATCTATTTGATATCTCAGGTCAAAAGCTTGACTATTTTTCCACCATTCACTTTTTTTTCAAGCAGATTGTGCTTGAAAAAGAACTTCTGCATATCAACTCGCTTCTCTGTGCTGAGTCTTACTGTACGCTCTGCTGTGAAGGCCCTTCAAAAGAGGCGGAAAAACTTTTCTGGGAGATACCACTTTCTGGAAAAGAGACGGATCTTTTTGACTGTCAAGTAATCTCCACGGATAAAAGCCGTGGAAAAACATCAGAAGATGAACTTCTGATTGATGGCAGCCCCTTTTATGAACTTGAAAAGCCTGCTATAATCTTTTGGTCATCAGGGCCAGCGCTGATCCTGCCAAAAGGTGTCAGATGCCCGAACCTGCATACAAACGGGCTTTGCAAACGATACGAAACAAGACCTTATACCTGCAAAAAGCCTCAGGTGTTTTCATATATTCTTGACACCTCGCCTCTGTCTCCTGCGGGCAAAGACAAAAACAGTTTTACTGTTCGCAATTCAGTGCTTGCTGTCTGGGATTGCCCCTATGTCAAGAGGCTTAAAGACGATATAGCGACGTATGTCACGCTGTGTGATGCCGAAATGGTTTTTATGGAAAATAAGCAATAAAAAATGGTAACTATCCAGCAGCACCCCATCTGCTGTGTCATCGGCCTGCTCATGTGCAGGTAGCACACTTCGCAGGCCTCTTCCTTGCATCTGGGGCACTGCTGAATAGTTACAGTACAGTGGTTTTCGTTCGTTTTTGGCATTAGACTGGATAGTTACAAAAAATGTAAAGAGAAGTTCCCCCCAAAAAAATAGATAGCAAGGCGCAAGAAGGCGAAAAAAGTGCGGGATAAGCCCTGGATGTGTGGTTTTTGCTGGCAAACAATGCAGTC
>DYLC01000050.1 GCA_020722285.1 Desulfobulbus propionicus
AAGCAAAGGTCTGCTCGTAGCGGGGAAGCTCAATAACCCCCTGCTGGTGCAATTTACCCAACGCTTTGCGAGCGCTCATCTCCTGAAGATTGCCGCTGGGAGAGCGCCAGTCCAGACAAAAACATATATTTGTTTTTCTTGCCGCCTTACTCGCCGGAATACAATCCTGTCGAAATATTTTAGCGCTGGATAAAGCCTAAGGTTTATGGCTTCTCAGCCTTGGGATGCCTCAGTGAGTTGATTTCGCGATTCAGAAAATACGTATGGAACTACAACGAAAAAAGGCCTATCAATCCATTGAAATTCAACCTCGAAACCTATTAGGATATTTTATAAATATTTATGCATTTACACTTACAAATTATTATCCCCGCAACACGTCCAACATCTTCTCTTGACAAACAAACCTTTTTTATGTAAAAGAAACCCCTGTCATTTGTGCCGGGATAGCTCAGTTGGTAGAGCAGAGGACTGAAAATCCTCGTGTCGGCGGTTCAATTCCGTCTCCCGGCACCATATCCCTTTTCACCCTCAAAAACCGCAGGCATCGTTAAACAAATATAGCAGAAAACCCTTTGAGAACAGCCGCTTTGCAGCTTTATTGCGCAATGCTTGGAAAAAGCGAGGCCTCAGTATGAGGCAAAAACAATGCCGCCATGTAATGTTCCATAAAACTCGGGTTTCCACTCAGATCAAAATGGGTCATCATCTCAGCCACGGTTTTCTGGCGCTTGATGGCCTCACTTGTGACACATGAGGCCTTTGCCCCGAGAAGCGAGGTGTTGCCTGCGAAAAAGAACTTTTCCCTGGCTATGTCAGGCAAAAAACCAATAGTGATGGCCTGCTCCAGGTCCAGATAACTTCCAAAATTTCCAGCAAGCACAACCCGTTCAAGGTCATCAAATGTCATGCCAACGGATTCGAGCAGGGTCTGATAGCCTGCAAACATCGCCCCCTTTGCACGAATAAGGTTCTCTATATCCGCCTCAGTAAAGACAATATCCCTGCCTATTGAAGTGGCTTCCTGACCGACTACCACGTACTCCCAGCCGTCTCTGCCCTCCCTTATGCGCCATGTCTGATGGTCTCTTCTGAATTTGCCCTGTTTATCAAGCGCGCCTGTCATGAAAAGCCCGGCCATAAGGCTGATAATACCAGAACCACAGATGCCTTTTGCCTTTTTGTTTCCAATAGTCAGGCTCATCGGCTCAAGGGTTTCAGGATGGAGTCTAACCACTTCCACAGCCCCCACTGTTGCCCTCATGCCGTGCTGTATGCCGCCGCCTTCAAATGCAGGCCCTGCAGAACAGGCTGCACAAGCCATCCAGTCCTGATTGCCAAGTACTATCTCGCCATTTGTGCCGATATCAATAAAAAGCGTAAGCGCCGATTGCCTGTCCATGTTGATCCCAACCACTCCCGCCACAATATCCCCTCCAACATAGCTTGCCACACAAGGGGCACAGAAAAGCCTCACATGGTTTGGAATCTGCAACCCGATATCCGCAGCCCTGACAGGTGGAAACTGAGTGGCGACAGGCAGATAAGGAGACTGCCTCAGAAACTTGGTCTCAAGCCCAAGGAGGAAATGGGTCATGACCGTGTTGGCAGCTATATAAATAAGGCTTATATCGTCTTTTTTCGCACCGGTTCTGGCACAAAGGTCATCAATCAAACCATTAAGACATCCTACTATCTTGCTTTTGAGCACAAAAAGCCCTTCTGGTTTGCGGGCAAACTCCATCCTCGAGATGACGTCTTCTCCAAAACTAACCTGGGGGTTGTAATTGGATGCCTCAGCAAGCACATTTCCATGTTCAAGTTCCACAACCTGCCCTGACACTGTTGTAGTGCCTATATCAAATGCAAGGCCAAGATGCTGGCTACAGGCGTGACCTTCGCACGCAGACTCTACCCTGATAAGCCTTCGCTGTCCGAAACCGCCTGCCTCCATCAAACTGACCTTCAGTTGCCAGTTTGCGCTTCTCAAGGCATTGGGCAGGTCGAAGAGCACCTGGTTATCCACTGCGATATTTACGCCCTGCAACTGGCCCTGCGCCAGTTCCCGCTGCAGGCGTTCGAGATCGCTTACGCTGTCAGCAAAACTTGGCTGAGGCAGAGTGACATTGATCTTTGTAACAATTGGATGAACCTGCCAGTGTATCTGGCTTCCGTGAGACTGCATCCATGAGGCTGCACGTCTTGCAAGAGGCCGCTCCAGGGCCTTTCTGTCCATCTGTGATTCCACAGGAACCCTGATTTCAATATCAGTCAATGCATAGGTTGCACAGGCCTTCCAGCCTCCACCTGCCAGTTCTTCTCCTGTCACTCTGCCCTTTTCAAGATAGACAAGACATTTTCCGCAAACCCCGGAGCCACCGCACGAGGCATTGATGTGTATGCCCGCCTTCATGGCGCCCCGAAGCAAATTTTCGTCAGGACTTATTTCAATGGAAACATTTGAAGGTAAAAAAGTGACTATAGGCACGGTTAATTCTCCAAGCTTGATGGCGTCGCAAAAAGTCGCCAACTTCCCTACTGCTATATCGCGCTGTATCCTTGCATTTGACAATTTTTGCTTAGCCATCACGTATGATGACTTTTTACGAGACCATCAATATTTAACATTTTCAAAAAAAACAATAACAAAACTCCTGCAAGGCAGCAACCTGCAAACCACTTCTCGCCAAACCGCACATAAAATGACATCTCATGCCTTGGATAGATAACGTGTGTGGCGTAAGCTATCTCATACACCGGGGTTTTAAGTTGTCTGTTGCCGAATGGGTCTATAACAGAGCTCACGCCGGTGTTAGCAGCCCTTACAAGCCATCTTCTGGTCTCAATTGCCCTGAAAACCGCCATATCTTCATGCTGATATGGGGCGCCTGTCGGGCCAAACCAGGCATCGTTGGTTATGACAGCAAGAAAGTCTGCGCCATCCTGAACGGTCTTTATGGACAACTCGGGAAAGATGCTCTCAAAGCAGATGAGCATTCCAGCCTTGACAACACCCCCTGAAAGGGGCACTGAAGATAGCCCAGGGGCAAAATCCAGGACAAACGGGAGCTGAGCCTGGATCCATGCCGTCAGCTTGCCCCAGGGCAGATATTCGCCAAAAGGCACAAGATGCTGTTTGTCATAGCGCGCCGCCACCTCGCCGGATGGCAATACCAGATAGGCGCTGTTGGTGTATCTGCGTTTCATATCATTTTCATACATGTACGCCGGGCTTCCAGTAATCAGATAGGCATTGTTATCTGATGCGATGTTTAACAGCCTTATGGCAAGAGACGTGGCATCTTGCAGATAAAAAGGGGCAGCTGTTTCCGGAAAAACTATCAGCCTTGGGGCCATCGCCTCAATACTGCCTTTCTCCATCTTGCTCTCAAATGCCATAATCGCCTCTTTGGTCAACGCTTCATAATGCGTCACTATTGCCTGCTGGTTTTCATGCTCCCATTTCACATCAGTGGCAATGCCTGGCTGCAATAAAAAGACATTTATTGCCTGAAGTTTTTCATCTTTGCTGCCTGATATCTCCTGCATCCTGAAAAAACCATAAAACATGTGAGATAACACTATCAGAATAATAATGATACCAGGCAGTACGGATTCTCTGGCAATCCCATATCTTTTATAGGCATGAAACGAAGCAGATAAAAGCACATTGATAGCAACAATAAAAAAACTGATGCCATAATGTCCCCAGATGTCGGCGGTTTGAATAAGAAAAGGATAATCTGCCAGTGAATATGCAAGAGAGCCCCAAGGAAATCCTGACAACAGAGATCCGCGCAACCACTCCAGCACTGTCCAGATGGCTGCAAGCACAAGGGCATTCTGCACTACAGTTCCTGCATTATAGTTTGATGTTTTGTCCAGATACCAGGCGGAGATGGCAGCCCATAAGGCAAAATAAGAGGCGAGATAGCAAACGAGGAGAAAAAAGGCAGGCCAGCTCGCCCAGACAGGAAGCTCACCATAACGGCCTATTGTCGGACCTAACCACCATAAAAGCGTGACAAAATGACTAAATCCTGCCCAGAACCCATATTTTGCGGCATTTTTCCACGAAGTTTCCCGCACAACACAAATAAGCGGCGCAAGAACTACAGGCGCCATGAAACTTAAATGAAACGGAGGAAAAAGTAACGAGAGGAAAAGCCCTGAAAAAACAGAAAAAAAATATGCCTGTCGCTCAAAGAATCCTTTAAAAATCTGCTCCTTAATGGACATCACTTGCAATATAAGACGCTGCCCGGCGCCTTTGTGCGCGGATGTCATCCGTGGGTGTCATAGGAATAAAGTATCTGCTCCTCAAAAGACCTCCTCTTCTCAGGAAGAGCCACAGGTTCAAGCCCTTCCGTCATCTGCAGAAGCTCTGAGCGGGCAGGGATGTTATCATAGCCAAGCCTGATCGCTTTTTTTGTACGAACATCCAGAAATGACGCATCATGAAGATTGGCCTGCACAGCATAAGGCACAATATAATCAGGCTCAAGAAGCCTTGCCGCCGAGATAGTGCCTGCCTCACGGGTCACAACAGAACCTGGCCCTCCCCTCAAGACCATCAGACTTTTCCCTTGTATATGCACCACAAGATCGGCAATTGCCACTATTTTTTGTTCGTCCAGTCTAAAATGTATTTCTCTGTCAACCTGTAAATCAGAAACAATATAGCCCTTATTATCCAGCAAAAATTTCGCCAGATGCTGCTTTATCCTTTCCCTGTCAGTATCCCATACAAGCTGACCTGAGATGACACATGGTATCTTTGTAAAAATTTGTTCGCTGTATGATTGTGACATATTAGATTAAACCTGCCTTTAAAGTGTTTCTCAAAAGTAGCTATTTTGAAATCTCCCATCTGATTTTCAGAGCCAACATTCAGATTGTCAAGACCTCACTGCCTTTTAAAACAGTCATATTGGAAAGCCTGAGTTTTTCCAATTCCATTAAAATCTGCCCGCGTAATTGAGGCTTTATATGGGTAATAAAAATATGCTTTGGCTTGGCAGTCATTTTTTCAAGCTCTAACTTCAGAAGCATCGGCGTAAGATGTCCTGTAAGCAAAGCCAGTTCCTCAAGCCTGTCAGGAAAAGAAACCTCAATGATAAGGCCGTCCAGTGGTTTCTCCGGCAGAAAATCCCATGATTTCAAAGGCCCAGTGTCGCCAGTGTAAAAAAAACTCGCTCCATTTTTACTGTTTTCATAGACCAGAAAACCTGTAGTCGCCACAGAATGTTCGACCTCATAAGGGGTGATACTGTATCTGCCTATCTCCAGCGCCTTGCCATTTTCTAATGATATCAACAGCAATGTCGGGTTCTCATAGGATGGAATAGCAGTAAAATCAGGCCACAACTGGTTATTCAGCACACTGGTATTCAAGGTTGAAATCACAGGCTCTATGCTGAAAATATTCAGCCTGTGCCTTGCATTCTTGATAATGAGGTTGTCCGCCAGAAACGGAATAGAGTTCACATGATCAAGATGGGCGTGAGTTATAAAAATATGCTGAAGCCTTAGCTGCTCTTCCTCAGTCAGGACATTTGTGATGGAACCGGCATCAAAAGCCATATTTTCATCCAGCAAAAATGCTGGCAGATTGTATCCTGGAAATTCCGCTCCAGAGCAACCGAGGACTTTAAGCTGCATGAAATCTTCCTTATAATTTTATTAACAATTAAAGAAAGTTATTCTATGCCAAATGTTTTTTTCCCGCAAGAGTTTTTCAGCATCAAACCACCTTATCAAAGGGTCTTTTCTGAGCCATATCAATTGTTTTCTGGCATAACGCCTGTGATCCCGCTTGACCTGTCTTGCAAGCTCTTCAAATCCGAACTCCCCTGCAAGAAACTGCACAACGTGCCTGTATCCAAGGGATTGCATGGGTTTAAGGCGCTGTGAAAAGCCGCTATCCAGCAACCCTTTCACCTCATCCACAAGGCCTGCATCAAACATTTTTTCAACTCTGCGGTTGATCCGCTCATACAGTTTATTGCGTTCAAGCGTCAGCCCAACTTTTAAGACAGGAAAACTTGCATCTCTATCTGAACAGTCACTGCGCCAGGTTGAGGCAGGCATTCCTGTCACAGCATATATCTCAAGGCTGCGAATGATGCGGAATGCGTCATTAGGATTGATTTTATCTGCAGAAACAGGGTCTATATCAGCCAAAAGATTGTGAAGAGCCTCAACCCCAAACTGTTCAGCCATTAACTGGAGACTTTGTCTGAGGGCCGGATCCTGTCCTGCCTCATCATGCCCAAAACCATCTATCAGCAGTTTCAAATAGAGATTTGTGCCTCCTGCCAGTATGGGAACCTTACCTTTTTTTCTGATCGTCTGGATACAATGCCTGGCCCGTCTGACAAAACCTGCGGCGTCGTGCGGCTCATCCGGCTCAAGGATGTCAAGAAGGTGATGTTTACACACCGATTGCTCCTCTGGAGTAGGTTTGGCAGAGCCGATGTCCATGCCTTTATAAACCTGAACAGAGTCATAGTTTACAACCTCGCCATCAAGTTCCTGGCAAAGCCGCAGGGAAACTGCGGTTTTGCCAACACCAGTAGGGCCAGTCAAGGCAATTACAGGAAAGAGTCGCAAGGATTTTATCATGTTGACTTAACTATTATTCCGTTCCCCCCATGCGTATTGGAACTTCTTTAACCTCAAACCAGCTTATTATTACATGGAAATTCCAAAAATTGTTTTTTTAGCTCGCACGATTTAACTTTCAGGGAGTATGCTCCGCTTTTTCGCATCCTCGCACCTTGTACTTACACAAAAAATCTAATTTTTGGAATATCCCTACAAGCTATCATCCAACGCCTCAACTTTCAATCAACCTCAAAATAACACGGCCATGCCCTGCGCCTTGCAATAAAAGGCAAGGCTTGGAAAGCTAAAGCTTGCGGGCAAAAGAGCAATGTCTGGAACCTCCCTATTGTTTTTCAGCAAGATGGCGGTTAAGTTCTCACGCCATGCTTTCACCTTTTTGCTGCTCTGAAGAAAGGCTTTATATCATTGCTGTGGCCGTTCTAATGGACCTGATTTTTGGAGACCCGGAAGGTCTCCCCCACATGGTCAGATTTATCGGAAAAGCTATAGAGCGTGGAGAAATTCTTGCCAGAAGGTTGCCTGTAAACGCATCAATACAGGGGGCTTTGTTTGCCACGATCATCGTAGCAGGCTCCTTTACAATCGTATATGCTGGCCTGCATCTGTTGGAAAAGCTTTGCAGGCCAGCCTGGTGGCTTGCAAGCGTTTTTCTCATCTATCAATCCCTTTCCATTCGCTGTCTTTGGCATGAGGTAAAAAAAACAGGGCAGGCCCTCAGGTCAAAAGGTCTTCATGCAGCCCGGAGACAGATTGCAAGAATTGTGGGCAGAGACACTGAAAGGCTTGATGAAACCGGTATCAGCCGTGCAGCTATAGAAACTGTAGCAGAAAACATGGTGGATGGTGTGCTGTCCCCCTTTTTTTATGCAGTCCTTGGTGGGCCGGCTCTTGCAGTGGCCTTCAAGGCAATCAGCACCCTCGACTCCATGATAGGCTACAAAAATGATGCCTACATCCGTTTTGGCACGTTTGGGGCAAGGCTGGACGATGCAGCCAATTATATCCCGGCCCGTATTGCAATGTTCTTAATTCCTGTCTCCGCGCTCCTGCTGTTCAGGGTAAATCCATTGCTGGTTCTGTTTAACACACTGATAGAACGCAAAAAACACGCAAGCCCGAACTCAGGCATCCCAGAGGCTGCATTCGCCTTTACCCTTGGTGTAAGCCTGTCTGGTCCATCATGGTATCATGGCAAACTCTACCAGCGCGAGTTCATGAATACAGAGGCGAAAGCCCCTGTAGAACCCGACATTAAAAGGGCCATAAACCTTTTTCTCTTCACATCCTTTTTGTTCATACTCATGACGTTTGCCTGCTGCATGTTCTGCCTGCCGGTTGTTCTGAAAATCAACAATTTTGTTCACGAGTGACAAAGGCTTGAAAAATTGCTGGCGCAATTTACAACCCACACAGTCACTGGGCAAAAGAACATTATTTAGAATTGCTCTGATGTAAAAATCTGCCAGTTGGCGTGTCATATCCCGCAAGATTTTCAGGGGTTCCTTCAGCTATAAGATATCCCCCTTTTTCGCCCCCTTCAGGCCCAAGCTCCAATATCCAGTCTGCATTTTCAAGAAACATCCGGTTGTGCTCTATCACAACTACTGAATGTCCATTGTCAAGCAATTCATCGATGAGATGCAAGAGATTGACCACATCAGAGATGTGCAGACCTCGTGAGGGTTCATCCAGAAAATACAGAGTGTGTTCTGGGCGTTCTCTTGAAAACGCCTGAGCGAGCCTGATGCGCTGCGACTCACCACCAGAAAGCGTCCTGGCGTTCTGACCGATTTTGAGATATGAAAGCCCGACCCTTTCAAGGGCCCTAAGGGGCTGGGCTATCTGAGGATGTCTTGCAAAAACCTGAAGGGCCTCCTCCACAGTCAGCTCCAGCACCTCAAAGAGATTCAACCCCTTGTACTTTATCTCAAGACAATCCTGGTTGTAACGCCTTCCATCACAGATATCACATACGAACTCCATGGATGGCATGATATCCATGACCTTTTTCATGGTTCCAATGCCCTCACACGCCTCACATCTGCCGCCCTTTCGGGAAAGACTGAAATAGCCTGCAACAAGTCCAAGGGCCCTCGCCTGTTTAGTCTGACTAAAAAGTAGTCTTATCTGATTGAAAATACCCATATATGTGGCTGGCATGGAATATTTGCTGGTTGCAAAGGGTTTCTGGTCCAGATACCTGACAGATAACCCCTCAGATGCGAGCCTGACAGGCAACGAAATGTTCCATCTGTCATATACAGATGCAGCAATAGCCTGATACAGACAAGTCTTTGCCAGGGTTGTCTTGCCTGACCCTGACACCCCTGTGATGCATACAAGTCTGTTAAGGGGAAGCTTTATGGCAACGGACTTCAGGTTGTTGGCATTCAGGCCTGACGCCACAAGAAAATCCTGTGCATCTTTCTTCTTTTGCCGCACAACGCCTGTATTTTGATTGCCTTGCTGCTGCGACAGCACCTCAGTGGCCTTGCCAACAAAAATGAGTTCGCCTCCATTTTTTCCAGAACCAGGCCCAAGCTCCACAACAAAATCAGCATGCCTGATGAAATACGGATCGTGCTCAATCACCACAATCGTGTTGCCCCTTGCCTTAAGCCCTTCAAGATGCTGCCACAACGCCTGTTGTTCCACAGGGTGAAGACCGCAAGTAGGCTCATCCAGGATGTACAGGATGCCCTGCATGTCTCTTCCAAGCTGCGCCCCGAGCCTGAGCCTTTGCAGTTCCCCTCCTGAGATGGTAGTAGATCGTCTACCCAGCGCAAGATAGCCAAGGCCCATGTCTATCACTGGCGCAAGCCGCCTGAAAATGGCATCTGCTATCCCGTCAAAAATACCCTCTTCCACCCCAGAACCAGCATGTTTACAACTGCTGCAACCCCTTAAAAAGGCATCAAACTCATCTATGCTTAATTGCATAATTTCAGCTATGTTTTTTCCGCCGAACCTGTAGCTTCCTGCTATTGTGTTAAGTCCTGAGCCGTTGCACGATGCGCAATCCAGACGTCGGCCTTTACACACAGGACACCTGCCTCTTTCACTAAATGGAGAAAAAAAAGATGGTTGTGGCTCTTCAAAGTCCATATCGCATTGAGCGCAATGTCTTTTCAGAGAAAAAGACAGTTCGATGGCGCCAACGCCAGGCTCTTGCGCCAAGACCTTGACCACACTGCCGGACGTCCTGAGACAAAGCCTGATAGAGTCAGAAAGCCTGCTCAGGATACCATGCCTCACAACAACCCTGTCTATAACTGCGTCAAGCATGGAAGGCTCTGCAGAAAGGCCCAGCGCATCTTCTATCAGACATATCTCGTCATTGTTGACCCTTACCCTTGTGAATCCATCAGCCTGAAGCCTTTTAATGGTATCAAAAGAAGACGGGGAAACAGGGGCAAGCACGGTCAGTCTGGAGCCTTCCTTCATACTGCACAGTTTTTTCACTATCTGATCCGGGCTGTATGAGATGACTTCCTGATTACAGGATGGACAGAAGAGTACGCCAATCTGGGCAAACAACAGTCTCAAAAAATAATCAATGTCACAGAGAGAAGCTACAGTTGCGCCATAAAACAAGGCGCTGCTCTGGCTTTCTATACACAAAGAAGGCATGATACCCCTTATGCACCTGACATTGGGCCGTTTCGGAGGGTTTTTCTCCAGAGTCATGCCCACAGACTCCATGTAAGTGAGCTGGGCATGAGCATGCAGCACATCAACAGCCAGGGTGGATTTGCCAGAGCCGGAGCGCCCGGTAATTACGGTGATGGCCTGGGCAGGTATCCTGAGATCAAAGCCTTTAAGATTGTTCTGGGCAACATGCTGAAGTTCTATGTATCTTGCAGAACTATTGGTCATATCAATATGTCAGGCTGTCATGCCAGAAAAACCGGCGCAAGCACCCTTACCCCTTCCCTTGCGTCCTTGACTGCCTCAATAAGAATCATACGCGCATTGGCATCTTTAGATGGATAGATTGGCTGAATTTTCTTTGGCTCAAGCCTGCTGGCAACAAGGCAAGCCAAAATGGTGGCAGCGCGCTCTGCTGCATAAATTAGGGTAAAGCGACCTCCAGACTTCAAACAGTACTTAGCCGCCTTTACAAGTCCTTCCATGTCTAACGTGAGTTCATGTCTGGCAATGGCCTCGGACGGCTCTGGACAGAGCCGGCCTGTTTCCGGCCTTCTGAAGGGAGGATTTGAAATCACATGGTCAAACTCTCCAGCTTTGAAAAGCTCCCTATGCGCCCTGATGTCCCCATAAAGCGGCCTGACCTGCCTGTCGAGCCCATTTTGCCGGATATTTTTAGTAAGATAGCCAAACATAATGTCCTGTATCTCAATGGCAGTCAGAAAAACCGCTGTATTTAATCTGGCAACTATCAAAGAAACAACCCCGGAACCTGCTCCAATTTCAAGCAGTTTTTCACATCCGGCTGTATTGGCAAATTCAGCGAGGAGAAGCGCATCCACAGAAAAACGATATCCCTTTTCAGGCTGATAAATGCTGAGATTGTACGCCTCAAGCCGGGTTTGAGAGCCTTTTGTTTGCTGTTGCGCTGACATGCCTTCAATGTTACAAGGAATTTGGAGCTTGTTAAAGGGCTTTCTGAATCAAAAAGCCGTTTGCAAAAGGTGTTAAAGGAAAATTACAAAAAAAATAGCAGGATGTCAGTCATGAAGGCAGTCTATCAACGGGTTAAAGAGGCATGGGTTTCAGTTGAAGGAGAAAGGATCGCGCAGATTAGTCACGGCGCCCTCGTGCTTCTTGGCGTAGAGGAAGGGGACACAGAAAAAGACGCCCTATATCTGGCGGAAAAATGTGTTTTTCTCAGGGTTTTTGAAGATGAAAATGGAAAAATGAACCTGTCGCTTCAGGATAAAGGAGGTGAGATGCTTGCAGTATCGCAGTTTACGCTCTGTGGAGACTGCAAAAAAGGCAGAAGACCATCCTTTGTTACAGCAGCAAACCCAACCCTTGCCCAAAAACTCTACGACTTTTTTGTGGAACAGGTCAGCTCATTTGGTATCAAAACCCAAAAAGGCAGATTTCAGACTCACATGGAGGTAGGACTCATAAATGACGGGCCTGTGACTATTCTCATAGACAGCAGGCGATGACAACGCAACGCTCTTTTATGGGAAATCTCGTTCAGATGCCTGCGAAGTGTGCTGCCTGCACATTAGCAGACCGATGACGTAGCAGATGGGGCGCTGCTGGATAGTAAATATCCACCGGCAGAGCCGGTGGTTAGTTGTGTCCCCAATTAGTTGACAGAAGTTTTCAAGTTCGTTATCCCAACTTCAGAGTTTTTTTGCTAAAAAAGGGGCATTTTCTCCAGTTTGAAAAAATATAAGGAATATTATACCGTAACATGTAGTGTCAAATAATAAAAAAATGTGGTTCTACAAAGATAAAAAATGGTGCCGAAGGGGGGATTCGAACCCCCACAGGTTGCCCCGCCACCCCCTCAAGATGGTGTGTCTACCGATTCCACCACTTCGGCAATTTTCAAATTCAATACTACATATTTTTAGAAAAATCAATAGATTATTTGTTATTAACTTTTTCTGTCTTTGTTCCATCAGTTGCAGCTTGTTGAGAGGCAACCGGGGCGACAGGCTTTTCGCCTGTGCTTTTCGCAGATGATTCGTTTGGTTGCGCCTGTGCGGAAGCTGGCTTTTCAGCTGCTGTATCCATTGGAAGAGGTTTGACATCTACGCCCTGAGATTCTGGCGCAGCAGTTGGCTGGGCCTGTTCCTCTTTTGGCATGTTTTTAATCACAGAAACATTGCTTTTTTGGGCAGAGAGATATGTTAGTCCCATTGAGGTGACCATGAAACCAATAGCCAGAGCCGTTGTGACCTTTTGAAGCAGAGTGGTAGGCCCAGCAGCGCCAAAAATGGCCTCACTGCCGCCAAAAACCGCTCCCGCCTCTGCGCCTTTGCCTTGTTGCAGCAGCACAATGGTGACAAGAAAAACACAGATAATAACATGAATTGTAACGATGAATCCAAACATTACGTTTAAATAGTAACTCCAGAAATTGCAGCAAATGTCTTGGCATCCAGCGATGCGCCGCCTACCAGAACCCCGTCCACATCGGCTTGCTTCATCAGTTGCGCGATATTGGACGATTTGACCGAGCCACCATACAGTATCGGCAGGGTTTGTGCAAGAGAGGAATTGAATCTGTTTTCAAGCCACTGTCTGACAACACTGTGAACTTCCTGCGCCTGCTCTGGTGAGGCTGTCTTGCCAGTGCCTATTGCCCATACCGGCTCATAGGCAATAATGACATCAGTTGCATCTTCAGGCTTGACAAGGCACAGGGCGGCAGAGAGCTGGACATTGAGTACATCAAATGTTTTGTTCGCATCCCTTTCCTCAAGCTTTTCTCCCACACATAAGATTGGTTTGAGTCCAGCGCCGATACATGCCTTTATTTTCATTGCAATCAAGGCGTCTGATTCTCCAAAGATGTGCCTTCTTTCTGAATGGCCCAGAATAACGTGACTCACACCTGCATCTTTCAGCATTTCAGCGGAAATTTCGCCGGTAAAAGCCCCTTTTGGCTCAAAAAACATATTTTGTGCTGCTATAAAAATATTTTTACTGTTTGAATTTGAAATCAATGCGGCTGCCTCATAAAGCAGGGTAAACGAAGGGGCGATCACTATGTCTCTGTTGTCATGATGTGCCAGCGGCAGAAATTCCCTGAAGAAATCCTTAAGTTCAGTGACAGTCTTATGCATCTTCCAGTTTGCAGCAAAAACAGGTCTTCGATTCATGTTATCCCCCTTATCCTGCATTGCTCTGCAATGCCCTGATGCCTGGCAGCTCTTTTCCTTCCAAAAGCTCAAGAAACGCACCGCCTCCTGTGGACATGTATGATATTCCATCCACTTCACCGGCCTTGTGAAGGGCGGCATCTGTGTCCCCGCCTCCGACAATGCTCATGGCATGGCTGGCGGCTACTGCATGGCATATAGCCATGGTTCCTCGGCTGAAGGCATCCATTTCAAATGCCCCCATAGGCCCGTTCCAGACTATTGTTTTTACATCCTCAAGAGCCTCTGAAAAAAGCCGTGAGCTTGCAGGCCCTATATCCAGGGCTATCCAGCCGTTGGGAATCTCCTGGGAGGTTACGATTTTTGTCACAGAATCCGCCTTGAACTCACTTGCCACTACAAAATCCACAGGCAGATAAAACTTGACCCCCATCCCGACAGCCCTCTGCATCAGAGACTTCGCTGTGTTAAGCAGGTCGTCTTCCACAAGGGATGCCCCGACATCCAGCCCATTTGCCTTCAAAAAGGTGTTTGCCATGGCGCCGCCTATGATGATCTTTTCCACCTTTGGCAGGATATTTTCAATGGCGCCAAGCTTTGTGGAGACCTTTGCGCCGCCGAGTATGGCCACGACAGGCCTTACAGGCGATTCAAGCGCCTTATTAAAGTAGCTTATCTCGTCATTCAGCAGGAAGCCAGCTGCGCAAATCTCAAAAAATTTGGTCACAGCCTCCACTGAGGCATGCGCCCTGTGGGAGACTGCAAAAGCGTCATTGACGTACACATCTCCAAGCGAGGCAAGCTCTTTGGCAAAAGATTCGTCATTCTTGGTCTCGCCTTTGTGAAAACGCAGGTTCTCAAGCAGAAGCGCTTGTCCATCCTTGACCCCGTCAACCATTTTAGCTACCTCATCACCAATGCAGTCAGGCGCAAGAGGAACAGGTATGCCGAGCAGCTCCTCAAGCCTTTTGGCCACAGGCCTTAGGCTCAGTTTTTCTATACGTTCACCCTTAGGTTTTCCCATGTGGGAACAGAGGATAAGACGCGCCCCTTTTTCAAGGGCGTAGCGTACAGTTGAGATCCCTGCCCT
Source organism: Desulfobulbus propionicus (assembly GCA_020722285.1). Classification (GTDB taxonomy): domain Bacteria; phylum Desulfobacterota; class Dissulfuribacteria; order Dissulfuribacterales; family DYLC01; genus DYLC01. The sequence continues at coordinate 14,527 of DYLC01000050.1, forward strand.
GATGCGATTGTCATCCGTAATCTCCATCTGGTCATTGACCGGCACATTGAAATCTACACGCATAAGACATTTTTTGCCAGCAAGGTCTATTTTGTCGATAGTTTTAAACATGTTGTACCATCCATAGATATTTTTTGTAAATGAAGGAATAAAACCATTATTAAGCATTAAGCATTAAGCATTAAGCATT
>DYLC01000051.1 GCA_020722285.1 Desulfobulbus propionicus
CCAGATGCAAGGCGCGCAAATCCTGAGGAATGAGGCGTAGTTAGCGTACGCCGCAATGACAAAGGATGTGGCGCAACACAGCAGATGGAGACTTTTTACGACGTCATCAACATTGCGACGTTATGCGAATCCTGGTTATAGTGCCCGGAAATAAGCGCTGAAAAGAGCCAGATAATCTCTATGCACAATAAGACAGAAACCTTTCAATATCAAAGTGCTGGCACGATTTCTCCATCTTCTGATACAGCCATTGTTTATCGTGATATTCCGATAAGCTATTGGCAGCTTTGCGTAAGGACATATAATCTGGCAGAGCAGTTTTCCGTTCAGCCAGGGGATCGGGTGGTCATTTTTTGCGAAAACAGGCCGGAGTGGATTTACAGTCTGTTTGCTGTCTGGCAGGCTGGCGGGATATGTGTGCCCGTAGATGCCCTCTCAAAACCTGAAGAGCTTACCTATATCGTACAGGATTCATCACCTTCTCTGATTATAGTATCTTCCTCTGTTAAATCCATTGCATCAAAGGCCATTGAAAAACTTCCTGCAAGGCCGCAGATCATCTGCTTAGAAGACGTGGCCTTTGAAACTGAAAGAGAAAACAGCGCACGATCAAACCTGCTTTTGCATTTTGGTGATACGCCTCAAAACACTGCCCTTGTGCTCTACACCTCAGGGACGACCGGAAACCCGAAGGGAGTTATGCTCTCGTTCGGCAATATTTTCTGCAATGTAGAGGGTATCAGGGAGACTGGCATTGTCAGCAGCTCTGACAGAGTGCTATCCATCCTGCCGTTTCACCACTCCTATCCCTTGATGGTAACATTGCTGGTGCCGTTTTTAACAGGCGCATCTGTGGTGATGCTGGAGAGGATTGCCGGAGAGGATATCATGCGTGCTATGACTATGCACAAGGTCACTATATTTGTCTGCGTGCCAAGGGTGATCAGCCTTCTTCACCAGAAAATAATGGCCAAGATCAATGCAAGCCCCTTAACCCTCGCGCTTTTTAATCTATGCAAGGCTGTCAAAAGGAAACAGGTCGGCAGGGCTATTTTCAAAAAAATCCATACGCTTTTCGGGGCGCAGTTCCGATTTTTCGTAAGCGGAGGCGCAAAGCTGGATGAACAGACAGCGGCAGATGTGGAGACGCTTGGATTTGAGATACTTGAAGGCTATGGCCTGACCGAAACCTCTCCTATAGCCGCATTCAACAGGCCTGGACTGAAACGTCCTTGTTCAGTAGGGCAACCTATCAAGGGTGTCGAGGTCGGCTTAAAGGATGGGGAAGTCTTGATTCGCGGTCGGAATGTAATGCAGGGCTATCTTGGTCTTGCTCAAAAGACGGCTGAGACCATCAGGGACGGGTGGTTATACACAGGAGATGCCGGTTATATTGATGATGACGGGTTCCTTTACATCACAGGCAGGCTCAAGGAGATGCTTGTACTCGCAAGCGGCAAGAATATAAATCCTGAGGAGATTGAGGCACAGCTTGCATCTCAGGCTGAATGGGTCAAAGAGGCTGCTGTTACTGAACGCAATGGCAGATTGTTCGCCTTCGTTCATCCTGACTTCAATGCCCTTGAGGCTGCCAAGGTGGTAAATATCTCAGAGACAGTAAAATGGAAGGTGATAGACGCCTATAACCTTACCGCTCGTGAGCACGCCAAAATTACAGGATTCAGGGTGGTGCAGCATGACCTGCCACGGACAAGGCTTGGAAAACTCAGGCGTTTCATGCTGAAATCAGAAACCATTGACCGTCCTGCATCAGCGCCTGACAATGAGCCGAATGATCCTGTATGGCTGACATTGAAGACCTATTTGGCTACACTGACAACAAATCCAGTTTACTATGACTCTCATCTTGAGATAGACCTTGGTTTTGATTCGTTGGACAAGATAGAGCTTATTGTGTTTCTGGAAAAAACCTTTGGAGTGCGGATAACCGAAGAGGAACTATCGGGATTCATGGAACTATCACGGCTGGTTAAACATTTAAGGCAGGTATCAGGTAATGCTGAACTTAAAGCCGGAAGCTGCGGACTGGTCAAGGCTGACGTCAACGGCATGCCAGCCGGTATCAATGAGGTATTAAGACAGGATGTGCCTTCCTGTATCTCTAGCTCTTCTGTTGTCCTGATGACCTTGAAAAATATTATACGTCCTGTCTTCAACGTGTTCTTTCACCTTAATGTGCAGGGTGTTGAGTATTTAACCCTGCCTCCTATGATCATCTGTCCCAATCATCAAAGTTATGCAGATGGTTTTTTGATCCTTGCATCCCTTCCCCCTCATGTATTGAAAAATACATACTTTGTGGCCACAGAGGATTTTTTCCGTTCTGATCTGAGGAAATTCATTGCCTTTCATACCCACATAATCCCTCTTGATCCGAACAAGGGTATCATGGATGTGATGCAAAAATGCGCCAGCCTTTTGAGGCAGGGCAAAAATATCGTGATCTTTCCAGAGGGCGCAAGGACAAGGGATGGCAGTCTCATGGAATTTCGTGAGACATTTGCAATCCTCGCCAGCCACACAGGGGCGTCTATTGCGCCTGTCGCCATAAACGGGGCATTTGAGGCATATCCTGTTGGCCAGAAATTGCCTATGCCTGGCAAGGTGGATGTGCATTTTTTAACGCCCTTAAAGACGGATGGGAAAAGTACGAAAGAACTTGCCATGCTTGTGCGAAAAAACATTGAGATTCACCTGCAGCAGGTGTTCCGATGAACGAAATTTTGTAGGAAGGTTCCAGAAATTGCTATTTTGTGTCTGAACGAAAACCAACAAAAGCCAATAAACTCCATATGTTATCATTATATTGCACACATGAAGAAATTAGTGTTTGCTATTCTGGCAGAGGTGCTACCGAAGCATCAGGTCGCGGAGAAGATCGTTGCGGCCGACCCCAATAATGGTGCAGCGGCTTCAAGCACACTCCACCATCCAAGGATGAAAGCAAGCAGCAACTCAAAGAGCAGGAGATTTAAGAGGCCCATCGGGCTTACCTGGAGTTGACAGAGAGCCATCTAAAACTGGCCAAACTCACCAGTCAACAGATCAACTTAGACGATCCTGTCTGTATGGCCAGACTCTGCCTGTTAGATGAGACATATGTACATCTTTATGTCATAATGGAATCCTTAGGGAAGATACTGTCATGACGGTTTCAGACCTGGAAATTCATAGCCTTCAATCCCTTGATCAGATCATCAAATTCCTCAGGTAAAAGCGACTGAGGCCCGTCTGACATGGCCTGGTCTGGCGCATTGTGTACCTCTACAAGAAGGCCGTGGCAGCCTGCCGCCACAGAAGCCCTTGCAAGGGCTGTGACCTGATCCCTTCTCCCTGCCGCATGGCTTGGATCAACCATCACCGGCAGGTGAGTGGTCTTGAGCATGAACGGTATTGCATTGATATCCAGGGTGTTCCTTGAGTGTTTTGTGAATGTGCGAATACCCCTTTCGCACATGATTACCTGGTCGTTGCCCTCTGACATGATGTATTCTGCCGCCATAAAAAATTCATCCATTGTGGCAGACATCCCGCGTTTTAGCAGCACTGGTTTTTTTGCCTGTCCTGCCCGTTTCAGAAGTCTGTAATTCTGCATGTTGCGTGTGCCAATCTGGATGATATCGGCATATTTTTCCACCACATCACAGACCTCATGATCAGTTGCCTCTGAAACGATAAAAAGTCCTGTCTCTTCCCGTACCTTTGAAAGAATCTGAAGACCCTTTTTTCCAAGTCCCTGAAAGGCATAGGGCGATGTCCTGGGCTTGAAGGCCCCTGCCCGGAATATGGCAGCCCCTGATTTTTTCACTGACTCGGCTATGGAAATGGCCTGTTTTTCACTTTCAACAGCACAGGGACCTGCTGCGACCACAATTTTATCCCCGCCAATGATGACATCTCCATTTCCAAGGGATATTGTGGTGTTTTCGCGTTTCATCTCCCTGCTGACAAGCTTATATGGTTTTGAAACCGGTATCGCATCCCTTACACCAGGCATTCCCAGAAACATGGCGCCGTCAACTGGCCCATGGTTTCTGAGGATCCCTATTGCAGTCCTTTCGCCACCTGGAATCGGCTTTGCCTGCCATCCATGCGCCTCAATCCTTTTGATGACAACCTCAATTTCTTCTGCAGTTGCGCCTTTACTCATTACAATAAGCATAGTGTTTCCCCATTCAAAATAAAAATCAATCTGCGTTGCATATAACTACTTGACGTTAAATAGCTTGACGTTATTCTTCAGGATAAATACAGCTTAAGATTTTTTCAAGATGACACAACAAATTCGTACATATTCACAGACAGAGCAGGCTGCACATAAGAGCAGGGGGAGCTACAGATTATTCTGGTATATAATGACCCCTGTGCTTGTCGGCATTTTTATCTGGTTAACAGTCAGCCCGTATGGCCTGTGGAAACTGTATAAGATGCGTCAGCATAGAGATGCGCTTTATCAGGCCAATGTCGCTGCAATTAAAAAAAACACCGAGCTGGAAGAAAACATAAAACGAATCAAAACTGACCCTGTCTTTCAGGAAAAGGTTGTGAGAAAAACGCTTGGCTGGGTAAAGCCAAATGAAATATTGTATGTTTTTAAGAAAAAAGAGAAAAAGTAGGAAACTTCCCAGTAAACTGATCCCGGAGAAGATTTAACTATGAATAAATCTGTACGATCTATAGTACTTACAGGATACGGCACCAATTGCGAGGCAGAGATGGCCTATGCCTGCCGATTAGCTGGCTCAGATGTCGTGGATATCGTCCATCTTGGAGACCTGCTCAGTGGCAGCAAAAATATAAATGACTATCACTTCCTGAACCTTCCAGGTGGATTTCTGGATGGAGATCATCTTGGCAGCGCACAGGCAGGGGCTAATCGCCTGAAGTTTGCAAAGATAGCTGGCAAGGATGAAACCCTGCTGGATCAGATTGTTGCATTTATACGAAAAGGGGGCATTATCCTCGGTGTTTGTAATGGATTTCAGCTTATGGTTAAAACAGGATTGCTTCCGGGTTTTAATGAGAATTACAGCGATAGGCTTGTAAGTCTCACGCATAATGATTCAGGAAAATTTGAGGACAGATGGGTAAATGTAGTCTGCAATTCATTATCTCCCTGTGTGTTCACCAAAGGACTGGACAAGCTGGAGTTGCCTGTCAGACATGGAGAAGGCAAGTTTCTGACCCTTAATCAGGATGTCCTCGATAGGACTGTTGCTGAGAATCTGATCGCCATGCAGTATGCTGATTCTGAGTTCAGGCCGACTGATGACTACCCAGCTAACCCAAATGGTTCAACCATGGCAATTGCAGGGATATGTGACCCTACAGGTCGACTTTTTGGCCTTATGCCCCACCCTGAGGCATTCTTGCACTATACCCACCATCCAAGATGGACCAGAGAGCCAAACCTTTCTGAGCAGGGCCAGGGGATGTATCTGTTTCAGAATGCCATAGAGTATATCAAAAAAAATATCTGAAATTGGAGCGGTCTTCAAATAACTACTCTGAATTAGTACGTTTTCTGCTTTCAACCCGCAGGTTTCTGCTGGAACTGGCAGTGGTGATGGCCGTTTTAACAGGAGGATATCTGTGTCTTGCGCCTCACATCCTTGCTGCCATCTCAAGGGTATTGGGGCAGCAACTTGTTTTTTTTGATGTAGCCGAGCCTGTGGTGGCAGTTTTGAAGTCCTCCATTGTTCTTGCTGTAATAACTGTTCTGCCCTGGTTTTTCATAAGGCTGAGTAATCTTGTCGCAAGACAGTTTGGTCTGAAGGGCAGTTTTTCCCTTTGGACAAGCCTTGCGAGCCTTTTCCTTTTTTATGCTGGAGCGGCATTCGCGTCAATCTTGACCCTGCCTTTGGGAATCAAATTTCTCCTTGGCTTTCAGTCAGAAAGATTGAAAGCCACCATTTCCGTCCTGGATTTCGTGGACTTTGTCACGCTTTTTACCCTTGGCTTCGGGTTTATTTTTGAATTGCCTCTTGTCATGACTGTGCTTGCCCGGCTCGGAGTTGTCAGGGCCGGGCAGTTTGCATCTCAGAGAGGATACGCCTTTCTTGGCATTGTGATTATCGCCGCCATTCTGACTCCTACGCCGGATGCCGTCAATCTTTCGCTAATGGCGCTTCCTCTTTATCTGCTATATGAGGCAGGTATTATCGCTTCAAGGATATTTGGCAAGATAGCGTGATCAGGCTAATCTGTCCCTGAAAATAAAATATACAGCCCCTATCAGACATAAACCTGCCCATAGATAGTCGAGCTTCAGAGGTTCCTTGAGATACAGCATGGAAAACGGCACGAATACAGACAGGGTGATAACCTCTTGTATGACCTTCAACTCGCCTACGCTCAATGCGCTGTATCCGATGCGGTTGGCTGGAACCTGTAACAGATATTCAAAAAGAGCTATGCCCCAGCTTAAAAGCGCTGCTATGTACCAGGCCCTGTTGTTTAATTCTTTGAGATGTCCGTACCAGGCAAAGGTCATGAAGACATTGCTGCAAACAAGCAGGCCGATGGAGATTGCTACTGGATTCATTTTGCTTGGAATTTCCCAATAAAAAAGGGGGGCATAAGCCCCCCTGATAAAAACATATCACTACGTTATTTCAAGCTGCTTATTAGCAACCCTCAACCTTCTTCTTTTCCTTAACTATCTTGCCACCGTCAACGCATACTGCGTCGCCAACCTTTGCAGAGCCTTCACCTGCAACAGTCTTGCCGTCTTTGCATTCAACAGTTACTTTTGTTCCGTCAACAGCCTTTACTTTGCCGCAATCCTTGGCAAGGGCAAGACCACTGAAGCTTACGAAAGACAGGGCACACATAACAGCTACGAGTTTGATACGCATTTTAGGTATCCTCCTTGTGAATTTATTGATAATAAATACTTTAAAAACATCATCTCAAAATGTCAAGGCAAAATTGAGTCATGCACAAAAAAAAAAAAGAGGCAATTGATTAAAATTATTGATTGTTGCGCCTGTAGCGTTCCATGATATCGCTCCGTTTTACGATAGCCGTCACATTTTCTGCGCCAAGCTCTTCTATGACGTTTTGGATGCCATCAAATTCCTCTCTGTCAAGCAGCACAACCACCCCTATAACGTCAAGGCCGAAAAGCCTCGCCCTTTCAATTGCCTTAATAGTTGATCCGCCTGTTGTGACAACGTCATCCACTACGACCACCTTGTCGCCAGGCTTTACATTTCCCTCTATCCATGCGGCAGTGCCGTGCTTCTTGCTTTCTTTTCTGACGATGAAGTGATTGATCCTGTGGCCTGCTCGCCAGGCGGAATGCATGACAGCAGCGGCTATAGGGTCAGCCCCGAGGGTCAGGCCTCCAATAGCAGTCGCAGGCCAGTCTTTGATAATGTCAAAAATTATCTCTCCGACCAGAAATGCGCCTTCTGGGTCAAGGGTGACGGTTTTAAGATCAAAATAAAAAGGGCTTTCAGCCCCTGATGTGAGCTTGAAGGGAGGCTTTTCCGAATATCTGAACGCCTTTTGCAGGATTAGGTCTTTAAGTTTTCCAAGTTTTAATGTAAGCATATATGTCACCTTTTTTAGGAAGGTTCTAAAAAATAGAAATTTAGAAAATTATCTCGATAATAAACAATACCTGAAGATTTATGTCAAATAGTCCATCTGAAATAGAACATAACCGATTGGTTTTGATTTTAGAACAGCTCTCGCTTTTTTTCTCCAGACATGGTGGTGTGGATATTTATATCGCAGGAGGCACAGTCCGGGATTGGCTGCTTGGAAGAAAGATAACTGATCTGGATCTTGTGATGTCGAAAAATGCCATGCTGCTTGCCCGAGCGTTTGCATCGGAGACGGGCGGCGCATTCGTTCCTCTTGATGAAAATGAAGATGTAGCCCGTGTGATAATGCCGGAAAACGGCTTTATTGTGGATTTCAGCAGTTTTAGAAAGACAAGTGCAAGCCTTGAGCAGGATCTACTTTTGCGGGACTTTACCATCAACTCTATGGCTGTTTCGCTTCAAAATGCCTGTGCGGCGTTTTTGTCTGAGACAACGCAAATAAATCTGCTTGATATAGTTGACCCTTCAAACGGCAGGCTTGATCTTGCAAATGCCTCCATCAGATCTCTTGCTGTTCATGCCTTTGAAGATGACCCCCTTAGGGCCATCAGAGCATATCGTTTTGCTGCGCAGTTGGGCTTCATGATCGAAGCTGATACGCAAAAGTGGATCAGCAATACCTTGTATCTTGTGGACAGGGTGTCGCAGGAGCGCATCAGCCATGAGCTTGATCTGATAATGGCAACTGACAGGGCTGCCGATACCTTTAAGCAGATGATGGCTGCCGGCCTTTTGTTCAGATTATTGCCTGAAGTGAAGGCAATGGATGGGGTGGAGCAACCCGGTTTTCATCACCTTGATGTCCTTGGACACAGTCTTGAAGCGCTTTACTGCTCAGAAAGGCTTATTATGAACCCTGAGAGCGTATTTCCAGAAGCTGGTCCATTTGAAAGCTGGCTGAGTGGTGATGAGAAGCGTAAAGTCGCCCTGAAATGGGCAGCTTTTTTTCATGACATTGCAAAGCCTGCATGTAAGTCCGACAAAAACGGACGGGCTACCTTTTATCAACATGACAGACAGGGGGCTGAGTTTGTAAAAAAAATAGCTACAAGACTGAGGTGGTCGAATAAGACAGGGGATTTTGTGGCAAAGCTTGTCATGCTGCACATGCGACCGTTTCATCTGCTGAATGATCTCAGGAAAAATGGTCCAAGCAGGAGGGCAATGAGAAGGCTGGCGCTGGAGCTGGCAGAGGATTTGCCCGCCCTTTTTCTGCTGACGATGGCAGACACCATGGCAGGGTGCGGGCCTTTAAAACCTGAAAATCTTGAGGCTGAAATCATTGAGTTGTGGCGCCGACTTTATTTCTTTTATAAAGAAGAATTTTTGCCGATCAAGCAAAAGAGACGCTTGATTGATGGCCTGGAAGTGCAAATTATACTGAACATCGGGCCTGGGCCTGTTATAGGCAAGGCAATTGATGCTGTTGAAGAGGCGCAACTTGATGGCGTTTTTACAACAAAGGAAGAGGCTGTTGAGTGGCTGGCTATCTGGTGGCAAGGATATTGTGCTGAAAAATGTTAAGATATCTGGAAGTTGTAGTAACCTGTGGATGATTTATCTTATATTTTAACTTGCCAATAACTTGATGAAGTGGTATTGATTGTATCAAATAAGGAGTAAATAATTTTTTAAGGAGGGAATCATCATGAAAGTTAAAACAATTTTGTCGTACGGGCTTATCGCAGGTCTTGTAACTGGTGCGAGTGCGGTTTATGCAAGCAGTGATCACAGCGCCACTAATTATAATGCAGATCTGTGCAATCTGCTTGATCCGTCAAGTTGGGTTTATCAGCAGCATTGTATGGGTGGTTTCAGTGAAGATTCTGCTCATATAGAACTTGCAGCCTCTGGGAGAAGCGCAAATATTATTACCCAGCAGGTGCTGCTCCCTACGGTGAAGCCTGTTTTATTTACAGAAGGCGCCAAGAAGGCAACGCTTTCCAGGACAGTCGGGCCTGCTCTTCGTTATGAGTCAGCAAGATTTGATGCCTCTGGTGCTGATCCTGAGGCAGATATCTATGGAGGCACCATCGGCGGAGCGATGGATATCAACAATAACATGACTGTTGGCGTGATGGTGCCATATGACTACATGGACTTTTCTGATTCTGCCATAGACACAGTCAACCAGACAGGTATGATGCTCTATGCCCAGTATAATATCCCACTTGCTGGTGGAAGATATAATATTGGTATTCTTGGAAACACCCAGTATTTCTATTCTGATATTGAGTATCAAAGTGACGATGACGGCCTTAATACTGTTGGCTTTGGAGGTGGCATCAATTTCACAGCCAACTACGATAAATTCATTACATCCCTTGCCATGACCTATCAGTACAACCATGACGATGGCGAGATCGGCGATAATGAGCTGTTCAAGACAGGCGCTAATGTGGCGTATCTGCCAAATGACAAGATTGCGCTCAACGGTTTTGCGGTCTGGACTGCTGATCTGACTGACTATAACAGCGCTGATGACCATGAAAACTATTGGGATGTTGGTCTTGAGCTGAACTATGCCTTTACAGAGACCTGGAACCTCGGGCTTGGGTACAAGAAAGTGCTTGATCTTGATAACTTTGACTCTGATCAGGTCTATATCGGGGCGCTCTGGAAGTTTTAGTTGACCATTTGAAGTGAGATTATTTTTAATACCCTGAAGCAGTCTTCAGGGTATTTTTGTTTCTATCTATCATGAAAATTATACTTAAAGCAGGCAGGGAACGTTCCCTGAAGCGAAAGCATCCGTGGATTTTTTCAGGCGCTGTACACAAAGTCGAGGGAAGACCAAAGGCAGGCGATACCATTGATATCTATTCCAATGATGGCGTTTGGTTGGCAAAAGCAGCGTTTTCCCCATCGTCACAGATAATTGGACGTATCTGGAGCTTTGAAAATAAGGAAATTGACGAGGCTTTTTTTGCGCATCGCATTTCACAGGCATTTCAAAGAAGACACCAACTTGACCTCCCTTCCAATGCCTATCGGGCGGTTTATGGCGAGTCAGACAGCTTGCCAGGGCTTATTGTGGATGTCTATGACAATTGCCTCTGTTGTCAGTTTTTGTCAGCAGGGGTGGAGAAATGGAAGGACGTCATCGTCAAGTGTCTTGAAGATCAGGGCAAGTGGCAGGTTATCTATGATCGTTCAGATGCTAATGTACGGGAAAAAGAAGGTTTGTTGCCGGCAAAGGGTGCGTTAAGAGGTGTTTTGCCTTTACAACCTGTGGTGATTACTGAAAATAAGTTGAAGTTCTTAGCGGATATAGAGCATGGTCACAAGACTGGTTTTTATCTTGATCAGAGGGAAAACAGGCAAATTATGGCGCAATATGCCAAAAAACGCCATGTTTTGAACTGTTTCTCCTACACAGGGGCTTTTTCCTTGTATGCCTTAAGGCATGGCGCTGTAAGTGTGACCAACATAGATACGTCAGCGCAGGCCCTTGCAATGGGAAAAGAGCACTTCAGGCAAAACATGGAGCTGCTGCCTGAGAGCGCCCCTGATGCATGGCAAGATGTGGAAGGGGATGTGTTTTCCGTGCTTCGGCAATTCAGGGCAGAAGGTCGCAGGTTTGACATGATAATTTTAGACCCGCCCAAGTTTGCAGAGAGTCAGGCTGAGGTTATGCGCGCCTCAAGGGGGTATAAGGACATAAACCTGCTTGCGTTTCAGTTGTTAAACCCAAATGGCGTGTTATTTACCTTTTCCTGTTCAGGTTTGATGCCTCCAGATCTTTTTCAAAAGATTGTTGCTGATGCCTGTCTGGATGCTGGAAGAGATGCACGCATCATCAGAAGGCTGTCTCAGGCAGCGGATCATCCCATCAGCCTTAATTTTCCTGAAGCATCTTATTTGAAAGGGGTTGTATGTTTGGTTGATTGAGGCAGGTTCTAAAAATTGCCATTCAGCTATCCCTTTGAGATATCGCTTGAAAAAACGTCACAATTTGACTATTTATACCCATGAGTTCATTTTTTAGATAGGAGAAACACCTTAATGCCTTCTGCAGTCAGATGGAAATTTTCGTTATTTGCCTTTTTTCTCGCTCTTGCCTGTCTTGTCATGTATCCGACTGTCTATAAGGATGCGCCTGATTGGTATAAAAAATATGTAGTCGGCGATGGATTAAAGCTCGGTCTTGATCTTCAGGGCGGAATGCACCTTATCATGGAGGTGGATGTTGATCAGGCGATTAAAAACGCCACTGAGCTTGCCGCAAAAGACCTGAAAGACATGGCAGCAGGCAAACAGATCACAATGGTCAGGAAAAGCGCCGCAGATGCAAAGGTTGCAACAAAGGCAGCCAGCGAAGTGGAGTTTATGCTTCCAAACCTTGATGCCTTTAACCAGATAAAAAAGATCATCAAAGACGAATTTCCATCTCTTGATGTGGTGAGGGAGGATGCTACATCAAAGTTTCCTGTGTTAGTTGTGAGGCTTTCATCCAAGGAAGAGGGGTTTTTGAGGCAAAATGCCGTGGATCAGTCCCTTGAGATCATCCGAAACAGGATTGACCAGTTTGGAGTGGCAGAGCCATCCATCGTCAGGCAGGGAGACAAACAGATCGTCATACAGCTTCCTGGCATTCGTGACACTGAAAGGGCACTCAAGCTTGTGGGGCAGACAGCCCAGCTTGAGTTCAAGCTTGTGGATGACGCAGCAGGTGTGGATGTGTATGGGCTTGTAGCAAATGCCATCAAGGATGGAAGGCTGAGTGCGGATTATGACGCCAATGCCTTACAGCAGGCGCTTAAAGACTATGTGCCTTCAACTGATGTCGTCTCCTATATAAAAGAGAAGAACGAAGAAACAGGAAAAGAGACAAAGAGGCCTATTTTGCTTAAGGCAAACGCTGCAATGACTGGTGAGGCAGTCAAGACTGCAAATGTCCAGATTGGCGGCACATACAACGAACCTTACGTCAGCCTTGTGCTCACTGACAGAGGCGCAAAGCTATTTGAAAAGCTTACAGAGGAGAGTGTAGGCAAGCGCCTTGCCATTGTCCTTGATGGTGTTACACGTTCAGCGCCTGTAATCAGGGAGAGAATAGGAGGCGGTCAGGCACAGATTTCCGGCTCTTTTACCACAACTGAGGCGTCTGACCTGGCGATTGTTTTAAGGGCTGGCGCACTTCCTGCGCCTGTTAAGATTATCCAGAACGTGACTGTAGGTCCGTCTCTTGGCGCTGATTCCATTAAAAATGGGCTGATGTCTGGCTTGATTGGCGCAGCAATTGTCCTGCTGTTTATGGCGATTTACTACAGGTTTTCAGGGGTTGTGGCAGATGTCGCTGTGACATTAAACATCCTGTTTCTGCTTGCGGTGCTTTCACTTTTTCACGCCACCCTTACGCTTCCAGGCATTGCTGGTATCATCCTGACAGTCGGTATGGGCGTTGACTCCAATGTCTTGATCTTTGAACGAATGAGGGAGGAGCGCGCAAAGGGCAAGCCTTTAAAGGCGTTTATAGATAGTGGCTATAACCGTGCGTTTTTGACGATCATAGACGCCCACGTAACCACCCTGATCACTGCCCTTGCCCTGTTTTTGTTCGGAACTGGTCCGATCAAGGGGTTTGCTGTAAGCCTCTCCGCAGGTATTGTGATCAACCTGTTTACATCCATTTTCTGCACCAGAATCGTCTATGACTGGAGGCTTTCAGGCAAGGTATTCAAGGACGTAAGTTTTATGCAGATGCTTGATAAGACCAACATTCCATTTATGAGATTTAAAAATATAGCCTTTGCAGTCTCTGCTGCGTGTGTATCGCTTGGCATTGTAGCCTTTGTGTTATTAAGTGTTGGCAAGGGTAATCTTGGCGTTGACTTCACAGGAGGCGCAGTGGTGCAGTACAAGGCAGACAAGCCCTTTGAGCTTGCCAATGTCCGCACATCCCTTGATAAAGCAAATATAGAGGGCTACACGCTTCAAGAGGTCACTGGCGTTAATATGCTGATGGTAAGGCTTAAAAAATCTGAGGCTTCAGTGGAGGATATGGAGACAAAGGTGACCGCAGCCATCAAACAAGGTATGACAGATGCAAAACTGACTGTCGAAGGCAAGACAGAGATTGGCGCTGCTGTAAGCAAAGACCTCAAAACTAAGGCGATTATCGCCATCCTCATCTCCCTTGGCGGCATCCTCTTATATCTGGCGTTTCGTTTTGACATCAGTTTTGGAGTTGCTGCAGCGATCGCAACATTTCACGACGTATTGGCAGTATTGGGATTCATGTATATTTTAGGTTATGAAATCAACCTGTTAATTGTAACCGCCCTTCTGACTGTCGCAGGTTATTCGCTTACAGATACAGTTGTAGTGTTTGACAGGATCAGGGAAAATATCAAGGTAGGGCTGGATCTAAGTTTTTCGGATATTATCAATAAAAGTATCAACGATATGCTTGCTCGAACCATCCTCACAAGCGGCACGACCCTTGTGTCGGCATTTGCCATGTGGCTCTGGGGCGGG
>DYLC01000052.1 GCA_020722285.1 Desulfobulbus propionicus
CAGCATTATTTGTGGGACATGGATAGTCAAGAAAAAGGGGGATACTATATTGTTTTTTCCACAATCAGGTCTTGAGCTTAATCCTGTTCTGCCTCCATTGCTTTCCTTGATGATTGCAACTGTTACAGCTCCTGCAGGGCTTTCAGGGGCATTTCTCCTGCTTCCTTTTCAGGTAAGCGTTTTTGGGTTTAATACTCCTGCAGTGACCGCAACCAATCACCTCTACAATCTGGTGGCGATCCCAGGCGGCGTATTTAGATATATTCGAGAAAAACGCATGCTCTGGCCCCTCACATGGATTGTTGTTGCAGGCACACTGCCAGGCGTCTTTGGAGGCATCTACATCAGATGGAAATGGCTGTCTAACCCAAAAGCATTCAAGATATTTATTGGATTTGTGCTGCTTTATATCTGTTTTCGTCTTATAAGAGACTTGTTTACCAGAAAGATAATCAATCCGGGCAAAAAACCGATTGACGGCTCATTTTACTGCCAGGTCAAAAAAAATACCTTTTCAGAGCTTGTATTTGAATTCAACAGTGAAGAATTCAAGACTAAGACTGTCGGTATATTCGTTTTAAGCCTGATTGTTGGGATTATCGGAGGGATTTACGGCATTGGAGGTGGGGCGATCATCTCGCCGTTTCTGGTGACCTACTGGCGTCTTCCTGTGTACGCTGTGGCAGGCACTGCAATGATGGGCACTTTTGTCACATCTACTGCCGCAGTCATTGGCTTTGCGGTCTTTTCAGTTATATCACATCAAAGCGGCGTTGGCCCTGACTGGACCCTTGGGATATTGTTTGGTTTGGGAGGACTGGCAGGCACGTACGCAGGCGCCGCTCTTCAGAGATTTTTGCCTGTAAGGGTGATAAAGATCATTCTGATACTTTGCACCGGCATCCCAGGTTTGATGTATATTATGTCATAATTTTTCATCATTGCGTAACTCACTTATTTATTGTTGTTTTTAATCTTAAGACTGCTTGTGTAACGTAATTGTAACAATTGGGAAATACCTGTGTAACATTGTCATGGAACATTTAAGGTACAAAAAAACTTAAGGAGAAACCCATGAAAATCAAAAAAATGATTGGAACTGCACTGACCACCGCCATAATGGCATCGGCCGCTGTGAATGCATTTGCTGCTGGCGTTGACCCAGCAATACCTGCTTACAAGCCTGCTCAAAGCGTGGCTGGAAGTGTGACAAGCGTAGGTTCAGATACGCTGGGTAACATGATGACGCTTTGGGCTGAAGGTTTCAAAAAACAGCATCCTGGCGTAAACATCCAGATTCAAGCCGCAGGCTCTTCCACTGCGCCCCCTGCGCTGACTGAGGGAGCTTCAAACTTTGGGCCAATGAGCCGCAGCATGAAGGACAAGGAGATCAAGGCATTTGAGGACAAGTTCGGGTATAAACCTACAGAGATAAAGGTGGCCATTGACGCTATCGGAGTTTATGTAAACAAGGATAATCCTATAAAAAGCATGACCATGCAGCAGTTGGACGCTGTATTTTCCAGCGCTCATAAATGTGGTTACAATGAGGACATTACAACATGGGGCCAGCTTAACGTTCAGGGTGAGCTTGCCAGCAAGCCCATTCAGCTTTTTGGCAGAAATTCTGTCTCAGGCACCTATGGTTACTTCAAGGAGCATGCCCTCTGTAAAGGTGACTACAAAAACAACGTGAATGAGCAACCAGGTTCGGCATCTGTTGTTCAGTCAGTCGCCAAATCTCCAAATGGCATCGGTTATTCAGGAATAGGGTATCAGGAGACTGGCATCAAAACAGTTGCCATTGCCAAAAAGTCAGGCGAAGAGGCTTATGAACCTACCGAGGCAAACGCACTTGCCGGCAAATATCCCCTCTCCCGTTTCCTCTATATTTATGTTAACAAGAAACCAAATAAGCCGCTTGACGCCCTTGAGAAGGAGTTCATGAACTATGTGCTTTCAAAGGATGGTCAGGAAGTGGTAGTAAAAGATGGTTTTATACCAATGCCTGCCAAGGTTGTGGAAGAACAGCTTAAGAAGTTGAATTAAATATTGTTTTATGGGTATAAGCGGCAAATAAAGGGATAGCTTTAGGGTAATTCCAAAAATTGCTCTTTGGTTCGCAAGCGTTGGCTTTCCAATCCTTGCTTTTTATTGCAAGGCGCAGGGCATGGCTGTGTGTTGCTCACCGGCAAAAAAATGCTCACATACAGGAAGTATGCTGCGTTTTTTGTCTTGCGCCTTGCCCTTGAGCAAAACTTCTATTTTTTTTGGAATCACCCTTCAAGGCTTTTTTATTTGCCGCATTTGTTTTTAATGCGCTGAAGATAATCATCATAAAAGTGAGGGAGTTGTGTCGAATACAGATCAGTTGAGCGCCGCGGAGCTTCTCAAGGAGAGCATATCTGCAAGTTCCAGAAGACGGGCATTTAGAATGTTTCTCGACCGCCAGGCGAAGTTTTTTGTGGCATCAGGCGGTATCTTCGTCATAGTTGTGCTTATGCTCATCTTTTTCTATCTATTTTATGTCACTCTTCCTCTGTTTAAGTCTGCAAAAATAGAAGACAAGGGGCGCTACTCCTCTTTAACTAAAGCGGATGAAAGTACATTATGGCTTGGACTTGATGAAACCGGCACTGTAGGCACAAGAATTTTAAGTTCTGGCAAGGCGTTTTTTTTCAACACTGCAGATGGAAGTATAATCAGGGAAGAAAGTCTGCCACTGAGCGGAAATCAGCAAATCACTGCCTTTTCTGCTGATGGTTCACGTTCAGGGAATATGGCTGTCGCCTTTTCGGATGGCAAGGCATTGATATTTAGTTGTGAATACAATGTTTCCTATGACAAGAAAGGCGCGAGGGTCGTTTCGCCTTCAATTCAATATCCTTTTGGAGAGACTCAGATAGAGCTTAATGCTGAAGGTAATGCCATAAACTTGATGGCTTATCGGGCAAGAGAAGATGAGGCGGCCATAGCCTATACATTCGACGGCAATATAGCCATTGCCGAAGTAAAAAAGGAAACAGCGTTTTTATCAGATGCTGTAGAGACTAAAACGGAAATAACAAGGCTTGAGACACAAAGCAAGGCGGATTTTATAGTCATGAATCAAGGCATATCCAAGCTTTTACTAACTGAAAAATCCGGCCAGTCTCAGCTTTTTAATATCAGAGATCTGACTGCGCCAGTGCTTGCCGAAGAGATAAACCTTTCCAGAAATGGCAAAAAAATAACCGCAATACAAATACTTTCCGGCGGAGAATCGTTCATAACAGGCTATGAGGATGGGACTTTGGCACAGTGGTTTGAAGTCTCTGATGATAATAACAAAAAACATCTCACTTATATCCGTGAATTCAGGGCAAACAATGCCCCTATCTTAAATGTTACTGCAGAGGATGGGAGAAAGTGTTTTTATTCCATTGATCAGTCAGGTTTGATGGCGGTTTACCACTCCACAGCCCACCGGCTTGTAACTACCAAGCAGTTATCTGCTGCTTCAAAAATTGGACTTTCTCCAAGGGCTGATTATATGCTTGAGGATAGAGATGGACAGACAGGTTTTTATGCGCTGCACAATGAGCATCCCGATATCTCATGGTCTTATCTGTGGGGCAAGGTCTGGTATGAAAACTATAAGGAACCTGCCTATATCTGGCAGTCATCAGCCGCTAATGATGATTTTGAGGCAAAGCTCAGCCTGGTGCCCATTACGTTCGGCACATTCAAGGCAGCCTTTTATTCCCTTCTCTTTGCCGTTCCAATAGCTGTTTTCGGGGCAATTTACGCCGCATATTTCATGGCGCCTTCAATGAGAGCGTTTGTAAAGCCAACCATTGAAATCATGGGGGCCTTGCCTACAGTTATCCTTGGTTTTCTTGCAGGGCTATGGCTTGCGCCTTATGTTGAGCAGAATGTTCCAGGGCTTATCTGTGTGATTTTCGGCCTTTTTCCTGTTTTTGTCTTGACTTCTTTTCTTTGGTCTCATCTGCCTGAAACCTTTAAACAAAAAATACCTGAAGGGTTGGAGGCAGTCATTCTGATCCCTATTATTATGTTTGGGACATACTGGTTTCTCAGTTTTGGCCCGATTCTGGAGAAATTTCTGTTTGCAGGTGACTTCAGGGCATGGGTCACATATTCGCTTGGAATACCGTTCGATCAGAGAAATTCGATCATTGTCGGGATAGCTATGGGAATAGCTGTTATCCCCACTATTTTTACAATTGCAGAGGATGCCATCTTTGGAGTGCCAGGACATCTTTCGCAAGGTTCTCTTGCACTTGGCGCAACACAGTGGCAGACCTTAGTCAGGGTTGTACTGCCGACAGCAAGCCCGGGTATCTTTTCCGCCATAATGATGGGGCTTGGAAGGGCGGTGGGTGAGACTATGATCGTGCTCATGGCTACAGGAAACACGCCTGTAATGGATTTCAACGTATTTCAGGGGCTTAGAACCCTCTCGGCAAATATTGCTGTCGAGATGGCCGAGGCTGAGGTGAACAGCACACATTTCAGGGTATTGTTTCTTTCAGGCCTTGTGCTTTTTTCCTTGACCTTTATATTTAACACTGCAGCGGAAGTGATCAGACACAGGCTTCGCAAAAAATACAGTTCAATTTAACAAAAAAGAAACATACAGATAACAGCATGAATACTTGGTATAAAAGCGGGATGCCATGGGTGTGGATGAGCGCAGGATCGGTTGGGATCTGCATAGCGCTTGTTATAGGAATGTTGTTTTTGATAGCAACCAAAGGGTTGGTGTATTTCTGGCCAAAGAAGGTAATAGAGGCTGTTTATAAGCAACCTGGTTCAGAACCAGTAAAGATAATCGGAGAGATATACGACGAAGAAAAAGTCAGTGTCAACAAGCTTGAACATATCAAAAATATATTGCCGTCAACCACTCAGGAGATTGTAAGATATCGTATCAAGACAGGAAACAGGGAGGTGCAACCGGATTTCAAAATAGTCGAAGCGCCTTTTCTTTCTGAGTTAACCACTCCAAGGGATATAGTAATGCTGGAGAGAAGAGAGTGGGGAAATGCTTATGGAAGAATAAAGGAAGTGCTGCACAATGGTAGTGTAGTGGCAACCGGAAGTGAAGCCTGGCAGGAGTTTTCCAGAAGGGTTGAGAAACAGAAGGTATTATTTGATCAGATTACAGAGATAGAAAAGGATGAAATATCAAGTATTAATTATTACAGAGACAAGAACAAATTCAGGTTTAAAAAACTTGAACTTAATGGGGATAAAGACCAGGCTAAACTGGATAAAATCAAGAAGGATCAGGACGAGCTTGATATAAGATTTAATGCAGCGATTCAGAAACTCAGCGCCCTGCAGAAGCAGTTTAACGAGGATTCCTTTGTCTTTGAGTTAGCTGGAGGCAAGACTCTGACTCTTCCTTTTTCTAAAGTCATAGGAGGTTATCGCCCCAATGAAATGGGGCTTATTGCCCGCATCTGGTTTTACATCGAAAAGTTTTTCGCGTTTTTAAGCGATGTGCCAAGAGAGGCCAACACAGAAGGCGGTGTTTTTCCATGTATTTTCGGTACAGTCATGATGGTTTTCATTATGTCAATCCTTGTCACACCCCTTGGTATCATAGCAGCATTGTATCTAAGGGAGTACGCCAAACAGGGGCCGCTGACACAGTTGATCCGGATAGCTGTCAACAACCTTGCTGGCGTGCCATCTATAGTTTATGGCGTCTTTGGCCTTGGCTTCTTTGTTTATACTGTGGGAGGCTCCATTGACACCATTTTTTATCCTGAAGTTTTGCCAAGACCAACCTTTGGCTCACCAGGCCTTTTGTGGTCCTCCATCACCCTGGCAATCCTGACGCTTCCTGTCGTTATAGTCTCTACAGAAGAGGGGTTGACAAGGATACCAAGGGCAATCAGGGAAGGCTCATTGGCGCTGGGAGCTACAAAGGCTGAAACTCTATGGAGGACTGTAATGCCTATTGCAAGTCCGGCCATGATGACAGGGCTTATACTTGCTGTGGCCAGGGCTGCAGGAGAAGTTGCGCCATTGATGCTTGTCGGAGTAGTCAAGCTTGCGCCAGACCTGCCTGTAGATGCTAACTTTCCATTCATGCACCTGGAACGCAAGTTCATGCACCTGGGTTTTCATATTTACGACGTTGGCTTTCAAAGTCCTAACATAGAGGCTGCCCGCCCAATTGTCTATGCAACTGCCTTTCTGCTAGTGGCAATTATCATTTTTCTCAATCTTGCAGCCATCATGATAAGAAATCGTCTCAGGGAACAATATAAATTTAACGAAGGATAATGGATTCACTCGCTATGGCTGAAAAGAAAACACACGGTATAGAGTTATCCATGATGAAGATGAATCTGAATGGAGAAAATAGCAGCAATGGGGCATTGAAGACAATCATTTCAGTCAAGGATTGCGATCTGTTTTATTCCCAGAAACAGGCGCTGTTTCACGTCAACATGTCTATTTTTGCCAAACAGGTCACAGCCTTTATCGGACCCAGTGGTTGTGGAAAATCCACCTTGCTGCGCTGTTTCAACAGGATGAACGACCTCGTGGACGGTTGCCGTGTCATTGGAGAAATCCGGCTTGATGACATGAATATCTTTGACAAGAGCGTCAATGTGGCGGATTTAAGACGTAGGGTCGGAATGGTGTTCCAAAAGCCTAATCCTTTTCCCAAGTCAATCTATGAAAATGTAGCCTATGGCTTGAGAATACAGGGTATAAATGACAAGAAAAGGCTTGATGAGGTGGTGGAGGCATCCCTGAAACGCGCTGCCCTGTGGGATGAGGTGGCAAGTAGGCTGGAGGACAACGCAATGGGGCTTTCAGGCGGGCAGCAACAACGGCTTGTAATTGCCAGGGCTATTGCCATTGAGCCGGAGGTGATCCTGCTTGATGAGCCATGCTCCGCCCTTGACCCCATCTCCACCTCCAAAATAGAAGAGCTGATCTATGAGCTTAAATCGCAGTTTACTATTGTAATAGTGACGCATAACATGCAGCAGGCAGCCCGCGTATCAGACTATACGGCATTTATGTATCTTGGCGAATTGATAGAAATGAACAACACAAAGGCCTTGTTTACAAATCCGAAAAACTCAAAAACTGAGGACTATATAACAGGCCGTTACGGCTAAAATGCCATCTGATTTTCCAGAAAGGGTTTGAGGTTTGCGGATAACATGGCAATTTCTGGAACTTTCCACATTAAAAAAAACAAATTCTAATATAGATCCCTTGATTGAAACAATTAAATCTGGTAAAAAATACCCTCTTGCTAACTTAGCATGTCTGCCCATAGCTCAACAGGATAGAGCAACGGCCTTCTAAGCCGTAGGTTATGGGTTCGAGTCCCTTTGGGCAGGCCAAATTAACCGATTGAAAACATTGAAAACAAACATTGAAGATTTCACAAAAAAAAGCCCCTCTTTTGAAGGGGCTAATTACTTGATTTTATTTTGGTGATTTTATTTTGGTGATTTTATTGGTAGCGGGGGCTGGATTTGAACCAACGACCTTCGGGTTATGAGCCCGACGAGCTACCAGACTGCTCTACCCCGCATTAGCTTATTTTTTTCACTTCTTAAATTCATTTTATTACTTAACAAAATAAGTTGACCTAAAAAATGTTTACTTTCCATTGAAAGAAAACTCCTGAGGTTCCTTGGCGGAGTCGACGGGACTCGAACCCGCGACCTCTGGCGTGACAGGCCAGCGTTCTAACCATCTGAACTACAACTCCGTTTTGGTGGTAGGCGAAACAGGGATCGAACCTGTGACCCTCGGCTTGTAAGGCCGATGCTCTCCCAGCTGAGCTATTCGCCCCAAATGGAGATAGCATCTATACTGGAAAAAAAACGCCATGTCAAGGAGTTTTTTTTCACCTAACCTTAAAAAAGCCCATTTTTAAGTCCCTGCAAAAAAATCAACTAAAACAGTATATTACGATATAAAAAGATTACTTGGCACCACATTTTTCATTCTGGAACTTTCCTCCAATGCAAATCCCAAAAGAGTTTCTGAAAGGAGTTTCTAATAACTTGAAGAAGGGATTAATTTGTTATATTCTGTATGGCTTATTATAGGAATTGCTGCAAAGGACAAATTTAATGAAATGCAAGAAAAAAACAGCTTGAAAGCATTGACAAAATCAATTTTTGTTGGGCTGATGTTTTTGTTTCAAGGCTGTGCTCAGCTTTCAGAAACTCCTTCTGTTCTGGAAAGTCCACCTGTGAAGCAGGAGATGGCTGAAGCGTCGCCTGCAAGGCAAAATAAACGTGCTGCTGATGAGAGTTTTGAGAGAAATATCTACGCCCAGCGTCCAATTTCCATAGAATCTGAAGGGATTCAGGAAATAACAACAGACAGTATGAGCAATGAGGAGTTGATGTCCCTTCAGCGTCCAATTTCCATAGAATCTGAAGGGATTCAGGAAATAACAACAGACAGTATGAGCAATGAGGAGTTGATGTCCCTTGCACAGAAGCACTACCAGGAGGCTGTGTCATTCTGGGAAAACGGCAAGGATAAGGATGCCATCAGGGCTCTGGACAATTCATATCTTCTGCTTGCTCAGGTAAAGGAAAATGCAACGGAAGAATTGAAGCAGCAAAAAGAGGCTCTCAGGCTTGATGTCTCAAAAAGGGTACAGGAGATTAACGCTGCCAAGTGCAGGGCTGTGCCTGGTAAGAGCTGTCCTATCCCTATAGTGCTGAACAAGGAAGTCCAGCGGGAGATTGACAGGTTTTTAGGGCCGGAACGGGATTTTTTTCTGCAAAGTTACAAACGTTCAGGAAAATTCAGGGAGGATATTATTAACTTGCTCAGGGAAGAAGGCATGCCTGAGGAGCTTTCCTGGCTTCCTTTTATTGAAAGCGGTTTTCAGCCACGGGCTGTATCTCCTGCAAGGGCTGTCGGGCTTTGGCAGTTTATTGCGTCAACCGGCCACAGATTTGGTCTAAAACGGGACAGTTGGGTGGATGAAAGGCTGGATCCTGTGAAGTCAAGCACAGCAGCCATCGGATATCTCAAGTCTCTGCATAGTCTCTTTGGAGACTGGACAACTGCGCTTGCAGCATATAATTGCGGGGAAGGTCTTGTCTCAAGGGTTATTGAAAAACAGAAGATCAATTATTTAGATAACTTCTGGGACCTTTACCGTCAGCTTCCAGAAGAAAGCGCCAGGTTTGTGCCAAGGTTTTTGGCGGTTATTCATCTGGTCAATAATGCCGAACAATATGGCCTTGATCTCGGAGATCCGCATGAGGCAAAACAGTATGAGACGGTTTCGCTCTCAAAATACGTCCATCTGGATTCTGTCGCAAACAAGCTTGGCATTTATTACTCAGAGCTTTCAGAGCTTAACCCTGAACTCAGGCGTGACATCGCGCCTGATGGTTATAATCTCAAGGTGCCGTTTGGCTATGCCGATGCCCTTGCACAGTCTCTTGAAGAGATACCTGAGGTGTCAGGCAGGGTGGCTTCGAATGAAAGAAAGACAAAAAAACAAGTCAATGCAACAACAGTCAAAACACATGTGGTCAAAAAAGGAGAGACACTGACTTCGATCGCTGCGAAATACGGGGTTGCTGTGAAGGATCTAATCAAGATAAATGGCTGGAACAAGGCTAAGGCTCTCAAGTCTGGATCAAGAGTCAAGATTGTGAGAGACACAGATAAAAGCACAGGCAATGAAAATCTTGCCCCTACAGTAACTGCCAGAAAAGCGTCAGATAATAAACAGCAGGCTGCCAAGGCTATTAAAAAACCACCTACAGACAAAAACAAGGCTGATGTGGCAGATAGTTTAAAGGTGACAGCAAAAAAAGAAAAAAAACAGGTAAAAGAAGAAAAAAAAGCTGATGAGTCTAACGAAAAATCAAAGCCGACTTCAGCCAAAAAAAGACATATTGTGCAAAAAAACGATACTCTTTATAACCTTGCAAAACATTATAATACAACTGTGGACAATATACTTAAATTGAATGGGCTGAAGAAAAACACCTCAATCAGAGTTGGACAGGAACTGGTTGTTGTAAAATGAGCATCAAGACTGCTGGTTATGATCTGGTAGTGATTGGCGGCGGGCTTGCAGGCTCTGAGGCTGCATGGCAGGCGGCAAGGCTTGGCGCAAGGGTTTTGCTTTTTGAGATGAAGCCTGTCAGGTTTTCTCCTGCCCATCAATCAGATAATCTCGCTGAATTGGTATGCAGCAATTCCCTGCGATCAAATGACAGATCAAGCGCTGTCGGATTGCTAAAGCAGGAGATGCTCATGGCCGGCTCACTTGTCATGGCAGTGGCCATGGAGACTGCTGTGCCTGCTGGCAAGGCTCTCGCAGTGGACAGAGGGCTTTTTTCAAAGGCAATCACTGAGAGTATTGAGCAAAATCCTTTGATTGATGTCATCAGGCAGGAAATTACAGAACTGGACTTTGACCTGCCTGTGGTGGTAGCTGCCGGTCCTCTTTGCTCTGACACCCTTGCCCAAAGCCTTTCCATGATTACAAAGCAGGAGTACCTGCATTTTTATGATGCCATAGCCCCGATTGTTATGGCTGATTCCATTAATATGGACAAGTGTTTCCGCCAGTCACGTTACAGCCCACAAGGAGTTGGTGATTATCTCAACTGCCCTATGAATCAGATAGAGTATGATGGTTTTGTCTCTGCCCTTATTTCAGGCCAAAAGGCGCCTCTTCATGACTTTGAGGACCCACGTTATTTCGAAGGCTGTCTTCCTGTCGAGGTGATGGCTGAAAGGGGCATTCAAACCCTGCGCTTTGGACCAATGAAGCCAGTGGGGTTAAGCGACCCAACAACTGGCCAGCCTCCCTATGCTGTTGTGCAGTTGCGACCGGAAAACCGTGAGATGACCATGTACAACATGGTTGGATTCCAGACAAAACTCACCTGGAGGGAACAGGAAAGGATATTCCAGACTATCCCAGGGCTTGAAAATGCAGAGTTTCTGAGGCTTGGATCTATCCATAGAAACACCTTTGTGTGTGCGCCTGAGGTGTTGACTCCTACCTTGCAGCTCAAGGCCAGGCCCAATCTGTTTATCGCTGGCCAGTTAAGCGGCGTGGAAGGTTATTTGGAATCAACTGCCATGGGTTGGCTCGCCGGCATAAATGCAGCTTTGCTGGCTTTCAAAGCCGACCCTGTTGTTTTGCCGGAAGAGACAGCGCATGGCGCCCTTGTACGACATCTGATTCAGTCCAATGCAGCCAGCTTCCAGCCAATGAACGTAAACTTCGGGCTATTTCCACCTCTTGGGAAAAAAATACGAAAGAGTGAACGTGGGGCTGCGTACAGTCAGCGGGCTATTGATTGCTGGCAGGGCTTTCTGGATGCTTTTCTTCATGGCAACTGCCTGAAAAGGAAGTCAGCCTCATGAGAAGCCTTAAAAATCAGGTAGTGATTTTAAGTGTTATCATTGTGTTTCTGATTCTGGAAGGCATTGCGCTGGTAGGGCTTCAGCATTATGGAAACGAGAATACGAAGTTAATAGATAGACTTTTATCCGTCTCTGACGCTGTCAATCAGACCTGGCGGTTAGAGGAAAGGCTCGAAAGCAATCTGTCTGAAATAATAAGTCGTTACAATTCGCTCCAGATGTCGTGTCTTGAGTGTCACCCTACCAGGACTACCGAGTTTGCCAGGCATGTTGATCTTGTCAAACAATATGCCCGTATCGCGGCTGAAAAAGACAGGCTTCAGGTGCAATCAGCAGTGGCTATTTATCAGCTCTCATCCACCTTCCGGTATTTTAGCAGGAGCAGCCATGAAACAGTAGCTGATATTAAAAAGTTTCTTGAGAGTGATCCCGAAGTCAGAGCCAATGCAGGGACTGAGATGATGCGTTCCATGCACTTGCTGGATACCACAGAAAAATTGTCTGATCTCATCTTTGAGGTCTATGATTTTGCCTTTTCAACGTGGCATTATTACATCGGAGATGTTGACAGGAAAGGGATAGCGACTGCTCTTTCCAGCATGACTGGTCTGCTTGATGATTCGGTGCTGACTAATCTGAGCGAAGAGGAAAAGGCCATTACAGTTCAGATAACCTCTTACATGCAGGATGTAGTGTCCGCCCAGAAAGAGATTGAGGCAATAGATCTGACCCTGAACAGAATCGAGACAGAACTGGCAGCCAATCGTGCTGGTTTATCCGGCGTCATTTCGAAGGTGATAAACAAGGTTGATGAAAAAAACAGATATATTGGGGCATTTGTCAGTATAGTTAAGCTGATTTCAGGCTTATCTATAGTTTTGGCGCTTTTTTGGTATTTAAAGGGCATGCTTCAGTTGCGCAGCACTGTCCAGGCGTTGACTTCAGGGGTTTCAGCGCTGAAAAGCGATTATGGCTACAGAATTCATATAACAAAGTGTCTCTTCAAGGAGCTTGCAGAGGTTGTGTTTACAATCAATGACCTTGCGCGAGAGGTAGATGATCGTACTGAGCGTCTTGTCAAAGAAATAGCAGAGAAGGAACAGACCGAAAAACAGCTCAAGTTTTTGACAAATGCGGTTGAACACAGCCCTGTATCCATTGTCCTGACAGATGCGGAAGGCAATATAACATATGTAAATCCAAAGTTTACTGAGGTGACTGGCTATACATTTGAAGAGGCAATAGGGAAAAATCCGAGAATTCTGAAATCCGGTGTTCATGACATGGAGTTTTACCGCCAGATGTGGGAAACCCTTAAATCCGGCCATGAGTGGCATGGAGAGTTCTGTAATAAGCGTAAGGATGGCGGCCTTTACTGGGAATTGGCGTCCATCTCTCCCATACTGGATAAGACAGGCAGTGTGGTCAACTTCGTGGCTGTAAAAGAGGACATCACAGAAAAGAAAAAGGCAGAAGAGGACAGGTTCTTATTAGACAAGCTCAAGTCTCTTGGTGTGCTGGCCGGGGGAATAGCCCATGACTTCAACAATCTTCTTACTGGCATTATTGGGAATATCTCTCTTGCGTCCACGCAGGCAAAGGACAATCCAGCCCTGCAAAAAAGATTGGATGAAACTCTGAAGGCAGCAGAGCGTGGCGCCGGGCTCTCGGCGCAGCTTCTGGTGTTTGCCAAAGGTGGAGAGCCGGTGAAAAAGGCCTTTGATATAGAAAAACTCATCCATGATATCGCAGACTTTATCCTGGCAGGATCGAGCATTACATTAAACATTTCAGCAGGCTTAAGCGTAAATCAGGAAAAACTCTGGAGCGTGGATGGAGATAGAAATCTGATCTCACAGTGTATTGCCAACATTATTTTGAATGCAAAACAGGCTATGCACGGAAGCGGTAAGATTGACATCATAATTCAGAACGCGAATTTTTTGCAGGATGATCCATTTTTACAGGGAAAGTTTGTAAAGATCATACTGAAAGATAATGGCCCTGGCATGTCTTCCGATGTGGTTTCAAGGATTTTTGAGCCTTATTTTACTACGAAAGAGGCTGGAAGCGGCCTTGGCCTTGCCACTGCCCACTCTATTGTTCAGAAACATGGCGGGGTTATGCTGGTAAGTTCGGAGTTGGGAATGGGCACTACATTTACCATATACCTCCCTGCTGTTGAGAGAGAAGAAAAGGAGATGGCGGATGTGCCTTCAGAGACCTTTGATTCTGCTGATCAGGCTGTCAGATCAGCACGTGTGCTGGTAATGGACGATGAGGAACAGATAACAAGCCTTTGCGTTGATGCCCTTGAAAGCCTTGGCCATGATGCTGTGGCATGCTTTGATGGAGAAAGCGCTATAAGGCTTTATAAGGAGGCGGTGGAATCCGGAACGCCATTTGATATTGTGATAATGGATCTGACCATCGTCGGAGGCATGGGTGGGATTGAGGCATGCAGACATATCAAAGATATGTATCCCGAAGCACGAATTGTTGTTTCCAGTGGTTACAGCAAAGACCCGGCTATTTCATCGCCATCTGAATACGGCTTCTCAGGCGTATTGCCTAAGCCATACAAGATCAGCGAAATGGATTCGGTTATCAGAAAGGTACTTGAAACAGATTTAAGTTAAGGTTGCCTTGAGAAGGATAATCCTGGTAGAAAAATGGTGG
>DYLC01000001.1 GCA_020722285.1 Desulfobulbus propionicus
CAGGATTTGCGCGCCTTGCATCTGGAGCTTTTTACTTAGCCATCCCACTTTCCGTTTTTTTTACGAGTCTATCAAAAAATGCTTATGCCGCATTCTTTTCCCGGTCAGATTCTGTAAACATATCCTTGCCAAACACAACCTTCATTGCCTCATCCAGACGTGATACAAGGTGAAAAACCATTGTTTTTTTAACATCTTCAGGGATATCTTCAAGGTCATAAGAGTTTCTTTTTGGCAAAACCACCTCTTTTATACCAGCTCTGTGCGCTGCGAGTACCTTTTCCTTAATGCCGCCCACAGGAAGCACAAGACCTCTCAGACTTATCTCACCAGTCATTGCAACTGCTGAACGCACTGAGGTGTCTTTTAAAAGCGAAAGCAAAGATGCAACCATTGCCACCCCTGCTGAAGGGCCGTCTTTTGGGATAGCGCCTGCCGGAACGTGCAAATGAATGTCTTCGTCCTTAAACATCTCATCTTTCAGATCAAGCTGCTCGGCCTTTGCCTTGATATAGCTGAACGCAGTCTGGGCAGATTCCTTCATAACATCCCCAAGCTTGCCTGTGAGGGTCAGCTTGCCTGCGCCCTTCATCTTGGTGGCCTCAATGAAGAGTATCTCGCCTCCAACAGGGGTCCAGGCAAGGCCTGTGGCGACGCCAGGAACCTGTGTGCGTTCCGCTACTTCTGACTCGAACTTTCGAGGGCCAAGGCATTGGGCGACATTGCTCGCACGAAGCCGCGTCTTTTTGCTGTTGCCTCCAGCAATTTCCTTTGCCACAGACCGGCACACAGCCGCGATCTTTCTTTCAAGATTTCGCACCCCGGCCTCTCTTGTATAGTCAGAGATAATCTTCTCAATGGCTGTTTTTTCAAAGACAAGTTGTTGACTACCAAGTCCGTGGGCCTCAAGCTGGCGGGGAACGAGATAGCGCCTTGCAATCTCCACCTTTTCCTCCAAAGGATAGCCTGAAAGCTCGATGAGCTCAAGGCGATCCAAGAGTGGACTGGCTATTGTGTCAAGCACATTGGCCGTAGCGATGAAGAATACCTGCGACAGGTCAAACTCTACGCCAAGATAGTGATCCGTAAAGGTAGCATTCTGCTCAGGATCAAGCACTTCCAAAAGGGCGGAAGAAGGATCCCCCCTGAAGTCAGAGCCAATCTTGTCTATCTCATCCAGCATGAACACAGGGTTTTTGACCCCCACCTTGCGAAGCCCCTGGATAATCCTGCCTGGCATAGACCCGACATAAGTCCTTCTGTGTCCCCGGATTTCAGCCTCGTCTCTCATACCACCCAGGGCAATGCGGTGAAACTTTCTGCCCATTGCCCTGGCAATGGATCTCCCAAGCGAAGTCTTTCCAGTGCCAGGAGGGCCTGAGAAACACAGTATCTGCCCCTTGACATCAGGTTTTAACCTCCGCACAGCGAGGTACTCCAATATCCTTTTCTTGACCTTCTCCATGTCATAGTGGTCTTCATTAAGTATCTTCTCAGCCTTGTCAATGTCAACATGGTCTTCTGTGAACTCATTCCACGGAAGATTGAGCATCCAGTCAATGTAGGTATGAGCCACTGTGTATTCGGCGGATGCAGGATGCATCCTTGCAAGCCGGTCAAGCTCACGGTTTGTCTCTTTAAGCGCCTCTTCTGGCAACCCCTTTGAGTTTACCTTTTCCCGCAGTTCAGCCAGTTCATTGGGCTCGGCATCTGTCTCACCCAGTTCTTTCTTGATGATCTTGAGTTGCTCCCTCAGAAAATACTCTTTTTGGGTCTTGTCCACCTGATCCTTGACCTGAGTCTGTATTTTATGCCCCAACTCCAGGATATCAAGCTGCCGGGCAAGGATGTTAAATGTCCTTGAAAGACGATCCTTGATATCAAGGCTTTCAAGCACAGAAATTTTCTCGTTAACAGGCACGTTCAGATAACTTATCACCACATCGGCAAGCGTACCCGGATCATCTACATTGGCAATCAACCCCACAAGTTCATTGGGCAGGTTTGGAGAAAGCTCCAGAATCCTTGAAAACACCTGCCGGACATTGACGGTCAGCGCCTGGGTTTCAAGCTCCGTATTTGCAATGTCATTCACTATCTCACAGCGCGCCTTGATATAAGGCTCAAAACTCGTAAACTCAAGCACCTTCACCCTGGACATGCTCTGCACTAAAAGCTTCGCCTGCCCTTCATCTCCCTTTGCCATGCGTAAGATGATGCCCATTGTTCCCATACCGGCAAAAACCGGCTTGCCGCCTTCATCCTCATTGGTATGCAGCACAGCAATGGTGCGATCACTCGCCACCACATCATCCACCAGTTTTATAAGATTCGGCTTGTCAACAGTCCATGGCACTACCATGTGTGGAAAAAGCACAACGCCTCTCGTGGGCAGCACCGGCAGTTCGCGAATGATTATTTTTTGCTTAAGTTCTTCATGGTTAGGTTCATCTGTATTTTTTGACATAGTGTCCTCAATGTTTATTTTCATCCAAACGCTCCATATACAATCGCTTTTTTCAGCTTTTCACAACTATTTTGCAGGCCTTCAGCCGTATAAGCTTTATCAACAACATGCCGTTTTGATAGGATACATCCGCTGACTCAGCATCAACCGCCGCCGGCAACCTCAGGATGCGCTCAAAACTTCCATAGCTTATCTCCATGCGATGAAAAGAAAACCTGTCATCCTGCCAGGGGCACATCCTCCGCCCTTTCAAGGTCAGTATCTGATCTGCAAGATAAAGCTCAAGAGACTCAATATCCACGCCAGACATATCTGCTGCTACAAACAGGAACTCCATATTTTCACACACATCCATAGCAGGAAACGAGCCTCTGGCAAATCCCAGACCAGACATGTTAATACGAAATGCATCCTGAATACAGGAAGAGGTTGCTCCAGCGCAATTAAACCTTCCTGTGTTGTCCAGCAGCTTTATAGTAAAATGGGACATATTTTGCTCCAATACATGTTTTATGCGCCGATTTTTGGAAATTATCCGTCAGGGTAGCCTGTATATTAAGCACGAAGTGTCAATGCACAAGGATTTATTCACGCAGATTACTCAACTTTCGCACTTGATATTTTGTAACTATCCAGCAGCGCCCCATCTGCTGTGTCATCGGCCTGCTCATGTGCAGGCAGCACACTTCGCAGGCCTCTTCCTTGCATCCGGGGCACTGCTGAATAGTTACAGTACGGTAGTTTGCGTTCGTTTTCGGCATTATACTGGATAGTTACGATATTTTTAGGGAAGTTCCCCTATGTTTTTCTCCTTCTCCTGGCAGGCTGCTGCCTCAGAAGCACATAAGTCACGCCTGCCCCACCATCCCTGGCAGGAGCGCTCGAATAAGCAAGCACAAAACGGCGATACGGCCCGTTTGTAATCCATTTTAGAAACATATTTTTTATCACAGGTTCTTTTTTTGATGACAACCCCCTGCCGTGGATGAAAGCCACACATTTTCTGGAATGAGAAAGCGCATCCTTCATAAACTCCTCACAGACCTCAAGGCTCGTCCTGACATCCAGTCCGTGCAGGTCACAATAGGCTTGTACGGAAAATTTGCCCTTGTGAAGCTTTCTTGCCAGGTTAACATTGAGATTCCAGCCTCCACCTTCCACAAACTCAGGCGTTTGAGACACATTAACCATAGCCACGCCCTTGCAAATGGCATCAAGCTGATGGATAACCTCCATGTCCTGCCTGTGTTCATGTATAAGTGAGGCAACCACCTTTTTAGAAAAGGGTTGTTTCGGAAAGATCGGCGAAGATTCATTGATTGGCACAATCCCCTTTACTTCTTCCCAGAAAAGATGCATATCTGAGGGCATATCGTCCTCGCAGGCCGCACCAGAACGCATAGACGCATCCTGCGTCAGACTTGAAGGATTTTGTTCTATTGTCTTAGACGACATCTGGCGGGTTGATGAATCCGGCCTCGACGAATATCTCTTCAGAATCTGTCTTGACAGACCCTCAAATGGTCTGAAAAAAGAAAACTCCGGTACAGCAGGGGTGGATGTTGCCTCTGCAGAACGCTTTGGGCTGATCTTTACGGCTTTATTCTTTTTTTTCATTCTTTTCATCAGACTTTTGGGCATTGGAGTGCAATGTTATCCTTGAGACAATTTTTTCGTAATATGCCTGCTCTTTTTCCATGGCAGCAGGTCGTTTTCTCAACACATTCAGTCGGGTTATCATCAGATTCAACTTACACATCTGTTTGTAACGCTCTTTCTCATCCTGAGTTGCTGCAAGCAGGTCTTCCACCTTTTGTATCTCTTTTTCTATCAAAAGCTCAGGGGGGAGATACCCTGCGTTTTTCAGTACTCTGTATGCCATGCGCAGATCCTCAGGCACAAATGTATCATCTTCAAAAACAAGAGGCATTCCCTTTCCAGAGAGGTTCTCAAACTCTCCACGCTCCATAGCCTCAACAATACGTCTTTCAACAATCATTTCAAATCCTAACATAAAACCCCCCCCTTTGCTTCAGGTTATCCAAAAAAACATGCAACTATAGGCATCCTTGAAACGGCATATTATGAAGATAAGTACAATAACCACTTGCGAACAAATCACAACTCAATTAAAAATCAAAGAGAAACAATAAAACAGTTCTATCTGAAAGTTCAACAAAAAAACTGCTGCGATTATTTTTCCATAGCCATGAGACATGCAAAACTGATCACATTGACACTGATAAGCCTGTTCGGGATGCTTTCCTTATTCTCATCCCTGACATGGGCTGAAGCCAAAGAAATAGTGATAATCAGGTACAGGATAGAGCCACTCCACTTTCAGGACATGGTAGATCAATTTAAAAACACTCTGTCAAAAAGAGGGTATAAAGAAGGTGTTGATGTCAGGTATGTCGATATTCTGACAAACACTGCAGATGACAGGTCAATCCCGGAAGTTCTGAAGGCAGTCCAACGCCATAAAGACACTGCATCGCTCTTTGTCACATGCGGTTGGGTTTCTCTCTATGCACGACAAGAGCTTAAGGATAGCAAGGCCCTTCAGCTTTTTGTGCCCGTTCTTGAGTCAGTTGCGCGCGAACTCCTGCCATCTCTCACCGCCACGCCAGAGACAAACCTCAGCGGCGTCTATCTGATGTATCCGCCAGAAAAAATTCTCAAGATAACACGCTTTTTGCTGCCTGATCTGAAACGATATGCCTATGTTTATGACTCAAGCATACCTGCTGATATCTCATTCAAAAAGGCTTATGAAACCCTTGCTCCCTTTGCAAAACATGGCATATCAGTAAACTTCATTGATCTTAATTCAGGCATAGAAAATACAAAAAAACAGCTCATTGAAGGCCATATTGAGGCATTTGGCGGCATAGTCGGGGCATTTCAACACAGAAAAGAACTCGCAGAGACAAACATTCCCATGATTACCTCTTTTACACTTGACATTCCCAGAGAAAACCTGCCACAATATCTGGAAGAAGGAAATGTACTTGCCGGGCTGTTTAATCCATTTGGCGCATGCGGTGAGACAGCAGGCATGATGGCTGCGGATATTTTTGACAAAAAAACCACGATCCAGAAGCTTGTCCCGCAGCCAGCCAGGCAGGTCTCTTTTATCAACCTTCAGGCAGCCAGAAGACTTAACATATATGTCAGTTTTGAGGCTCTGGACTCTGTTGATTTTGTGCTGAACTAAAAAATGACCTGGCTTCCGAATTTGAGATCAATCAAGACCATTTTCCTGGGTTTTTCCATCTTTCTTGTTGCGATCACAAGTCTTCCGATCACAATAACAGGTTACTACCTGCTTACCAGAATCGTATCAAATCTTGAAACCAATATTATCCAGAATCAACTCTCAACAGTTCTATCTGAAACAACCAGGAGATATGACAAACTCAAACAGTTCGGACTTGAAGACAGCTATGCGCATAAAAAGGAAATCTTTGAAGCTGGCGTAAGGGAGCTTAAAAAACTCTCCTACAAACAGACAGGCCGGGCGTTTGTAATAGGACAGGACAAGACCATCTATCTCTCAAATGAGTTCAACCAGGCAAATGCCCCATTATTTCAGGATTTTTTCCAAAAACTGGGCTCATCCAAGGAAGACAGCTTCACATACCAGCCTGATGACAGAAAAAGCTCTATAGTATTTTTTCAATACTACCAGCCATGGCATTGCTATGTGGGGATCAACATCTCTGAAGAGGACTTCTTTGCCCAACGCAGCCTTTTCCTTAAGGTAAGTCTTGCAGTGCTTGCCTGCTGCATTTCAATATTTGTACTGACAATGGGTCTTTTTAACAGATTTTTCATCTTACCCATTGCAATGCTTACTGGATATGCCCAGGAGATCGCCGCCGGCAACTTTTACAACAGGATGGAAGGAAAATTCATCTTTGAACTTGCCCTGCTCAAACAATCACTTGACGACATGGCTGCCAACATCAAACAAAAGATCAAGGAAACCATCTCCCAGTTAGAACAGCTCAGACAAAAAGAACAAGAGCGTTCTCAGGCCATGACAGCGCTTCAAAACAGCGAAAGACGACTAAGGGACATCCTCGACAACTCACCGGCGCTGATATACATCAAGGATTTGCAAGACAGATACATTACCGTCAACAGACAGTTTGAACATATTTTCAACCTGTCACCAGAAGCCATCCGCAACAGGTCTGATGTCGAAATATTACCCACAAACATCGCGAATCAGTTCAGACAAAACAACCTGAAGGTCATTGAACAAAAAAAACCGATGGAGTTTGAAGAAGTCATCAATTTCAAGGACAGGCAGAGCATGACTTACGTCAGCATCAAGTTTCCCCTGAAGGATGCCAATAATAAAGTCTATGCCATAGCCAACATCTCAACAGACATTACAGACAGAAAAAAGGCGGAAGAAGCAATCCAAGCCGAACAGGAACGCCTGTTCGTAACGCTCAAGAGTATAGGTGATGCAGTTATAGCCACAGATATAAGGGGTACTATTACCCTGATGAATAAAGTGGCGGAAGACCTCACAGGCTGGACATTCATGGAGGCTGTGCAAAGGCCACTTACAGACATATTTCACATCATTCACCAGAAACACCGCCATCGCCTTGAAAATCCTGTGGAAAAGGTGCTGGCCACTGGCCAGATACAGGAACTTGCCAACCACACTTTGTTGATTTCGAAAAGTGGCCGTGAATGTATCATCGCAGACAGCGCAGCGCCCATAATGGACAATAAAAATAAAATAATAGGCGCAGTTATGGTATTCAGGGATGAAACAGAGAAGAACAAGCTGCTGGAAGACTCCATCAAAAAGCAAAAACTTGAATCAGTAGGATTGCTTGCGGGAGGCATAGCCCATGACTTCAATAACCTTCTTGCAGCCATGCAGGGCAACATCTCACTGCTTGAAAAGGAATGTGGTGAACTTCATCCAAAAACCTTGAAATATATCGAAAGGTTCAATCGGGCTATAGAAAGGGCAACAGGTCTGACAAACCAACTGTTGACCTTTACCAAAGGTGGCGCGCCGGTGAAGACGACTTTGTCACTCAGAGATTTAATCAAGGATTCCGCCATGTTTGTCCTGCATGGAAAGGCATTGAATTGCAGGTTTGACATTAAGGACGACCTCTGGCCCTGCGAAGTGGACAAAAATCAGATCAGTCAAGTCATTCAAAATATTGTAATCAATGCACAACAGGCTATGAATGGCGCGGGCAACATCCTGATACAGGCATGCAATCATGCCAGAAACAGCTCCACCCCCAAAAACCTAAAAGGTGAGCATTTCATACGCATTGACATAGAGGATGATGGCCCAGGAATAAGCAAGTCTGTAATGGAAAAGATATTTGACCCGTATTTCACTACAAAGGAAACTGGAAGCGGTCTTGGACTTGCATTGTCACACTCGATCATCACAAAACATGAAGGGCATATTTCTGTCCGTTCAGGTTCACAAAAAGGCGCTGTCTTCACTCTATATCTGCCAGCCCAGCCAACCCCTCAAGCTGTTCAATCTGTATTGCACGACATCAGCGCAACAGCCTTGCCTGTGTCGGGGAAAAGCCTCAACATTCTTGTTATGGAAGACGAGACAGATATACTTGAAACCACTATTGACATGCTCATGGCAATTGGTCACTTTACAGGTGCTGCAAAAAATGGCGAGGAAGCCATAGCTAAATACACGGAAGCGATAAAAAATAACACGCCGTTTGATATCGTCATAATGGATCAGACCATTATCGGAGGCATGGATGGGCAGGAAGCTGCTGCTCAAATCCTGAAAATAGACCCTAATGCAAGGCTGATTGCCTCAAGCGGCTATGCAAAAAGTCCTGTGATGTCATATCCTAATAAATATGGGTTCGTGGCAGTGCTGCCCAAACCATACAGGTTGAATCAACTTACAGAACTTTTTCAAAAAATCATCCCCCCAGACACACAATAACATGCTTCTTGAGCTGACCATTGAAAACCTTGCCCTTGTACAAAAGACTTCACTCTCCTTTGACAGTGGTTTGACTGTCATTACCGGTGAAAGCGGCGCTGGAAAATCTCTGATAATTCTGGCCCTGAAACTGCTGATGGGCGGAAAACCCCGGGGGGAACATGTCAGGACAGGCCAGAATCAGGCCATAATTCAGGCTGCGCTGGACTGGCCTGTTGAAGCGAATGGCCTGCTTGAAGAACTCGGGATTGAACAGGATGAAAACCTGGTGGTTCGCCGTGTCATCTCGGCCTCTGGCAAAAGCCGGAATTATCTTAACGGCACAATGGCAACCCAGCAAGTCCTTCAAAATCTCATTCCACGCCTGATCAGCCTTGCTGGTCAGCATGAATTTCAAGGACTTTTGAATGAAAACAACCACCTGATCTGGCTCGACAGATTTGCCGGTCTTGAGCCTGATCTATACGCCTTCAGCCAGATCCTTGCCGAATACAAAAGGCTGCTTGCCAGGGTGAAAGAGGCGCAAAAAGCCCGAGAAAAGGCGCAGGAACGCAGAAAAATGCTTCAAAAAGATATTGTTGAAATTGATTCACTCAACCCTGTCCCTGGCGAGGAGGATGCGCTTTTACAGGAAGCCAGGATACTTAAAGAGGTTACGACTATCAGGCAGATTGCAGAAACCATCTATGAAAGACTTTATGCAAAAAAAGGTGCAGCTCTTGAAATCGTAGCAGATCTGAAAGATAATTTTAAGAAGATCACGACACTTGACGCAAGCATAAGTCATCTCGCAGAGCCCCTGAACTCCTCCTTCTATCAACTGGAGGAGGTGGCGGAGGGCATAAGACGCTATCTTGCCTCGCTTCCCACTGACATAAACAGGCTGGATGAGATTGAAACAAGACTTTATGCAATCAAGGAGCTGAAGCGTCATTTTGGCGCTGAACTTGAGGAAATTCTCAGGTATCGCAGACAGGCAGAGGAAGAACTGTGCAGCCTTGAGAACCTGGACCAGGATCAGGCGAAGCTTTCAGGTGAACTCAGAAAACAGGAAGATGCATTGATTGAGGCCGGGATAAGACTCTCTGCACTACGCAGGGATGCGGCAGCGTCGCTCTCTGAGGCTGTTCAGCAGGAACTTTCCAAACTCAAACTCCTGAGTACAGGCTACAAAGTGGAAGTAATCACAAAGGAGACATGCGCGGCGAACGCAACTGTCGCAGGGTTTGATTCTGTACGCTTTCTTTTTTCAGCCAATGTCGGAGAACCATTGAGACCGCTCTCCGCCATTGCCTCAGGTGGAGAACTCTCAAGGGTCATGCTTGCCGTCAAAACAGCGCTCGCCCGCAAGACCCAGATTGAAACCATGATCTTCGACGAGATAGACTCAGGTCTTGGCGGCGAACTGGCGGAGTGCGTGGGAAGGGAGCTCAAACAGCTTGCAGAGGACTCGCAGGTCATTGCCATAACCCATTTCCCGCAGATAGCAGCCTTGAGTGACCACCACATAGCGGTTGTAAAGGCTGTAGATGACGAATCCACCGTTTCAAAGGCATTTTTCCTCAAAGACAGCGAGAGGGAGCAGGAAATCGCACGGATGCTTGGAAGCGACACAGAATCAGCCCGAAAATATGCGCGTTCTCTTTTATCAATCAACAATTGATAATTTTTGCAACCTCCCGAAGGCTTCATGTGCATTGCCTGACTGAGGCAATCAAATAAAAAAAACCTCCGCTCAATGAAGAAGGCCGTCTGTCATTTTAAGCGGAGGTTTGCAGGTGGAATAACCCTTTCAAGGCCATCCCTAACACGGAATTTAACAAAAATTATGGGTTGTAGTCAATACTGATAAACTCGTAAAAAAGCAGTGACGAAGGATGCTGCGCTCCACAGCAGGTGGAGACTTTTTACAACGCCATCAATACTGCTACGGGGTAATTATGAAACGCCCGTCATTAAGCTCTCTGACTGTGTCAAAGCCCGCGATCATCCTGTGATCATGTGTGACGGTAATGACGGCTGTACCCCGCTCACGGGCTATCTTTTTCAGCAGCCCCATAACCTTCATTCCCCTCTCTGTATCCAGGGCGGCAGTCGGCTCGTCAGCCAGGATGAGCACCGGTTGATTGGCCAGGGCCCTGGCAATTGCCACACGCTGCTGCTCTCCCCCTGACATTGTGCCAGGAAGCGCCCGCGCCCTGTGGCTTATCTCAAGATATTCAAGGAGTTCCATCGCCTGTTTTTTTGCTGCCTTGTCGCTTACGCCGTTTAATGTCATGATCAGCGCCACGTTTTCAACTGCTGTAAGAAATGGGATCAGGTTATGCGCCTGGAAGATAAAACCGATATTTTCCCTTCGAAAACACCTGATATCCACCCCTGTCCAGCCGTTTTTGTAAATATCCTGTCCGTTAATCATAATGTGGCCTGAGCTTGGCTCAAGGATAAGACTGATACACAGCAGCAGGGTGGTCTTTCCTGAACCGCTTGGCCCGAGAAGGGCCATCAACTCTCCCTGCTGCACGGAAAACTCAATGTCCTTGAGGGCTGTTACAGCAAGCCTGCCTTCGCCAAACACCTTTTCAAGTCCTGTCACCTTTAAAACCGCCATGCCTTAACCTCCAAGCGCCAAGGAAGGAGGCGTACGAAGGGCAATCCAGATGGCGAAAAGGCTCGCTATTGACCCGCCCAGAAGCATGACTCCAAAAACCAGCAGGGTGTCAAAGGGGAGAAACTCAAGACTTCGGGGAAATTTGCCTGACATCTGAAGAAAATGGGAAAGGCCGCAGCCCACCCCGAAACTCGCTACAGTAATTGTAATTGACTGTTCAAATATCATGCGCATAATCACCAGGTTTGATGCTCCTATGAGTTTCAATGTGGCAATGGAGCGGATCTTCTCTATGGTGATGACATAGACGATCAGGGCTATAATCACTATAGCCACGATGACAAGCATAATACGGAAAAGGCCAATGGTCATGGCGATTCTTTTCAGTCTTCCGCCTATCATGAGCTGGATCTCTTCATCAGGGGTGAAGACATTCAGATAGAGCCAGTCGTGTATATTGCCGGATACATCGCTTACGTCCGTGGATGGCGCAAGTTTTACAAGCACGGCGCTGATGGTGTTTTTTGGCGATGAGAAAAAAGGCAGGAGTCTTTGCGCCTGGTCCTGGCTGTAGCCTGCATCCAGAAGTTTTTGCAGGCTCGCCGCTTCAGCAGCATAGATCGTCTGATTGTCCTGCTCAAAAAGCACCTCCTGGGCATCATGCAAGGCAAGGTACAACAGTGGGTTCCCCATGGTATCAACTGCCTGTTTTGTAAGACCTACCACAGTGTAATCATGAACTCCAAGCCGGAATTGCTCCCCAAGCCTTACGCCAAGCTTCATATCCACAACTGCCTCGTAATGGGCAGACTGAATGTCTCTGCCTGCCACTATATTCTTAGGCCCGCCAAGCCCTGAAAAGACGTCGAACCCAATGACAGTGAACTGCTGATTCCTGCCCGCGATATCCCGTTGAACAGTATAAGTAATAAAAGGCCCTGCATTTAAAACACCAGGCGTTGCAGCCACACTTTTGTAAACATCAGTGTTAAGGCGCGACTGTTCATTAAAAGGCCCGCCTCTTCCGTTCTCAACAACCCACAGGTCGGTCTCTGTATTCTGAATCAACCACACCCCGTCAGCCACAATGCCTCGATATATGCCGTTCATAACCAGCACAATGGTCAGAAGCAGGCCAACCCCCATGATGGTGGCCAAAAACTTCCCGAAATGCATCAATACATCCTTGGCAGCCAGGTTCATTTATGCCTCTCCCTGAACACGCACCCGTTTGCCATTGGTTATCTGAGGTGAAGTGATGACCAGATCATCCTTGGACAGCCCTTTCAGCACAATGACCCTGTGTCCGTCTGTAACCCCGGTTTCCACAGGCATAAATTGCGCTTTGCCTGCCCTTACAATCATAACCCCCCGCTTCCCCATCTTATTGGTTATAACTGCCGAAGCTGGCACACACAGCCCTTTTGCCTCGCCAGTCAGGATACTGACTTCAGCCTCCTGGTCTATGGCAAAACGCTCAGGTGTCTTTTCAAAAGCTACCGCCACCTCAAGCTCTCTCGTAACAGGGTTGGATTGTCTTTCAATTCGTGCGACGGTTCCCTTTATTTCACCGCCTGAGCGAAGACGTATCCTGGCGGGAAGCCCCACCTTGACCTTTCCGACAACCGTTTCATCCACTCTCGTCACAACCCAGAGGGTCTCAGGCGCAACCATCCTGAACAGGCTTGCCCCGGGTGTGACTGCGTCCCCTGTTTCCTTTTCCCTCTTGGTGATAATGCCTTCTGCCATGGCATAGATCTTTGTATAGGACAACAGTGAATTGGCATACTCCATGTCCTGATTCGCCTTCTGAACTGCGGCAGTGCGAGATGCCAGGACACTTTCAGCAGCCTTGACGCTACTGGCAGCAGCCTTGAGGGCAGCGTCCGCCGTATCCATAGCAGCCTGTGAGATATAACCCGCCTTAAACACGGCAAGGTCTCTTTTGAAGTTGCTTACAGCCAGGGCCTCATCCGCCCTTGCCTTCTCAAGAGCCGCCTCAGCAGACTCCACCTCTCTCATGGCCATTTTCACGGTCTCGCGGGCCGCTGCAACCCTTGCCTGGCTGTCTGCATTGTCAAGAGTGGCAAGAAGCTGTCCTTTTTTCACCTCATCACCCTGGTCAACCAGAACAGACGTTACGATCCCACCGGCCTTGACGCCAACATTGGTCTGTATGCGCGCCCTGACAAGCCCTGGTCCACGCACTGAGTCTATCAGGTTTGCCTCAGCAACCCTGACGACCGCGACATCAGTAGGCTTCAAAAAAAGACTGTATGCCGCAAATATGACGACCATTGCTAACAAAGCGAAGATAGCCCATTTTTTTAAATTAACACCATTTTTCTGATTCATTTTGTTTCCCAAGGCTCCTTCAACTCTCTGTGCCAGTCAACCGTTTAACCTCGGCCCTG
Source organism: Desulfobulbus propionicus (assembly GCA_020722285.1). Lineage (GTDB taxonomy): Bacteria > Desulfobacterota > Dissulfuribacteria > Dissulfuribacterales > DYLC01 > DYLC01. Next base: position 13,467 of record DYLC01000001.1, read on the forward strand.
GCAACCTCGTATTCATAAATGGCACTGACCATCTGCTGCTCAGAACGGGAGAGCTCGGTCTGCGCAGTCAGCACATCCAGCGCAACCGCTTTGCCTGCTGCATAAAGCGCCTGGGCTGTCTCCAGAGCCTCATTGTTCGCCTTTACAAGATCAGAAGCAGATGCGAAATCATCACAGGCCGTCTGCCACGCAACAATCGCTTTTTCCATAGCTACCTGAAGCTTAAGCCTTGCGGCCTCAAGCTGATGTGTGGCCTCCTGCTGTTTTGCAGTCACCCTTGCCTCATTAGCCCTGTTAAATCCGCTGTCAAACAGAGACCAGCTTGCCATAAGCCCGACAGTCCATTCATCAGCGCAACCGCCTGTATCCCTGTCCCGAAAACCATAGGTTCCCTGCAACTCAAGCTCAGGCCAGAACGCACCTTTTGCAGAACGCACCTCAGCCTCCTGTAGAGAGACCATTGAAGCGAGCTGTCTGATGACCGGACTGTGTTCCTGCGCCTGATTAAGCAGCACAGAGGCATCCGGCGCAGGAGCAACCGAATCAGGCAGCATACCTGTAAAGTTAATCTGTTCAGAGACATCGATCCCTATAGTCTGCTTCAAAAGAGCGGTTGCGAGCCTTAATGCGCCCCGCACCTTGTTTACCTCGTTTTCAGCCTGCGCCCTCTGGGCCTGCGCCTTCAGGACATCCAGCCTTGTCACCTTGCCGGCATCAAAAAAGACCTTCGACATGGCCTCAAAATCTTGCTGCCTCAAAACCGCCTGTTCAGAGACTTTTAAAAGCTCCTGCGTCTCAAGGAGGTTCAAAAAAGCCTGGGTCACCAAAAACACTATATCATCCAAAATGCCTGTCTTTTCAAATTCAACTGCCTCAATAGCCTTTTTTGCTGCCTCTGAAGCGTATTTCTTCCTGCCTGCATCAAACAAAAGCTGTCTTGCAGATATCCCGGCAAAGCCCTCCTGCTCATGCAATTCCACAGGCATGGAGCCGAATGAAAGACGATCTCCATTAAGCCTTGTGAAAGATGCAGTTGCAGACAACTTCGGTAAAAGCGCTGAGCGAGCCATCAGATACTCGCTTTTCGCCTGGTTCAACCGTTCAGTCTCGCCTTTTAGAACAGGACTCTGTCTCATGGCAAGGGATATGCAGTCATCTATGGACATGCGTGTTTCAGCATGGGCCAAGGGAAAAAACATCAACACTGCCATGCAGAATATCACGGCTATCAACATTGCGTTTTTGATATTATTCACCTCATCGAATCTCTGTCTGGATCAATTCTTTTACTTTATCAAGGGAAGGAAGCGGCTTTCCTGCATGTTTCAGCACCCCGTTTAACACAAGCGCCGGGGTATTCATAGTATATTTCATGATCTCCTGCAGGCCGGTCACCTTTTCAATCCTTGCCTCAATATGCAACTCTTCCACGGCCCTGGATGCCAGCTCAAACAGCCTGGCGCAGTTTGCACACCCAGGCCCCACGACTTTGATTTCCATAAAACGCCTCCTGATTACATAATAAAATTAAAAAGATATCCAACCGCCACAATGGCGGCTGCAACCGTGCCAAAAAACACGGCAAGCAGTTCTTTTTTTAGCACCTGACTAAGGATTACAGCCTCAGGAAAGGAAAGGGCTGTGACCGCCATCATAAACGCCAGCGTTGTGCCGAGAGGAAGCCCCTTGCTCATCAGCGCCTGGACAATGGGTATAACGCCTGCCGCATTGCTGTAAAGCGGGACTCCAAGAAACACTGCTAAGGGCACAGCAAAAAGATTGTCCGGCCCTGCATAGTGAAGCAGAAAATCCTGAGGCACGTAGCCATGCACAAATGCCCCCGCAGCGATCCCCGCAAGCACAAAAAGCGAAATGCGCCTCAGGATATCTTTTGTGTAGTCCACGGCATATTGAAAACGATCCCGCCACGTCAAGTCTGGCGGTTCAGACTCACCCATCTGCAACTGCCAGACATAATCCGCCACAAATCTTTCCATCCTGAGTCGCCCAATAACTATTCCCGACGCCACAGCCACCAGAAGGCCAACGCCGAGATAAATAGCCGCCACCTTCCACCCGAACAGGCCGAAAAGCAGGATCAGAGCGATTTCATTCACCATTGGGGCGGAAATGAGGAAGCTGAACGTAATGCCAAGCGGTATGCCGGCCTCCAGAAAACCTATAAAGAGCGGACAGGCTGAACAGGAGCAAAACGGTGTTACTACCCCCAGAAGGGCTGCAAGGATATGGCCAGCCAGCACTTTTTTACCTAACAGAAAGCGGCGGGTGCGCTCAGGCGGGAAAAAACTTCGGATAACCGCCACAGAGAAAATAATCACACTGAGCAGGAAAAAAATCTTGACGGTGTCTTCAATAAAAAAATGAACAGCTCCGCTGAAATGCCTGCCTGGAGTGAGCCCAAACCAGTCATAAACAATTTTATCAGCAAGGAGCGTAAAAATCCTAAACACCGTGGTGTCTCTCTGGCGCTCCAGTCAAGGACACACTGACAGGTTTGCCGGCCTGGCCTGCCGGAGGTGTTTCATCTGAAACCATGCGGGAACCAACCTCTTTTTCCTCTACGCCAAATTCTTTTTTTAAGGACTTAAGCTGCGCAATCTGGTCGAGCTTGCCCCTAAGCGCGACTATCTCCCTGCTATCCTCTTGCCAGGTTGAGACAAGTTGCAGGATACCCTCAACCTCTTTACATGAAGGCACAGCAAGACTGTAAATGATCCACTGCCCTGCCTTGCGCTCAGACACCACAAGCCCTGCCTCCTCCATCTGCTTCAAATGCCTGGAAACAGTGGGCTGAGCAAGCCCGATTGCGGCTGTAAGCTCACACACGCATGAAGTCCTGTGCTGGAGAAGCTTGAGCAGCTTGAAACGGGTCGGATCGGAGATTGCCTTTAAAAGGCTCATTAGTTTTTTCATATATAGCTATATAGCTATATTTCTTTAACCTGTCAAGATGTTTTTGTATCATTAATAAGTGCAATGGTTTTTGAGTTGGGTTATATTTTCTGAAACAGGTGGCATACAACCACCATGATTTTCCTTAAAGGAGCAACTATATGGCAAGAGGACTTAACAAGGCGATGTTGATCGGCAGGCTTGGGGCTGACCCTGAGATAAGATACATGGCGGACGGCACACCAGTGGCGAATTTCAACATTGCCACAGACCGCAATGTCAAAAAAGGAGATCAGTGGGAAAAGGAAACCGACTGGCACAGGATTGTGGCATGGAGAAAACTCGCGGAGATTTCCGGACAGTACCTGCACAAGGGCAGCTTAGTTTACGTCGAAGGGCAGATCAGAAACAGGTCATGGACAGACCAGGCAGGAAACAAGAGATATATAACGGAAATCATAGCAAACGACATGCAGATGCTCGACAGCAAGGCAGGGGCAAGCGGACAACCTGGCTCCGTGTCCGGTTATGATTTGGAGCCGCCTCCACTTGAGGATGAGGTGCCTTTTTAGGGACTACGTTGCAAATTGTATAAACACCTTGACTGGTGGACTTATTTCCGACGTTTTTTTTGCGCAGCAGATGGGGCGCTGCTGGATAGTTACGAATTAAGCTTGGTAACTTTGGGGAAGTCTTTATCATAGCCCACCTGTTAATAGGTTTTGTGGAAACTCTGGGGTCAGAAGGCAGTATTTTCATTTACAATCAAGTTGTCGGGATAGATATGAGCTACCGTTCTGGTATAAAACAATACATTAACATCTCAAGTATTATTTTGATTTTTGCCGTCATTGGAGTGAGCAACATTTACGCTAAAGAACTGCCAAAAAATCAAATAACCAATCCTTTAGCAAAGGCTTCCTATGGTGTAGTAAATGTTGTAAGCGCCACACTGAACACCACAGACCTTCTACAGCCAGCGCCACAAAAAGGATCAGGGTCAGGCTTTGTCATTGATAATCTTGGTCACATTTTGACAACCATGACAATCTTGAGCGATCTGCGTTCCATTGAAGTCACATTTTTTGACGGTCAGCAGTGGCCTGCAAGGTTTATAGGATATGATCCTGAGACCACTATGGCTGTGCTTGAAATCCTTGCGCCTGATCAGGTCAAGCAGGCTTTTCTTCCACTCCCATTTGTAAAATCCAGGGATGTCCTGCCTGGCCAAAATGTTTATGCCCTTGGCAACCCTTTTGGCCAGGGGGTTTTTATATCAAAAGGCATAGTCGCAGGTGATGTCAGAAGCCTGCTTACTGAACACGGAAGCATCATTGACCTTGTTGTTCAGACCGATGCAGCCATAGGTTCGCAAAATGAAGGGGGGCCTCTGTTGGACAGCTACGGCAGGGTAGTTGGTATGAATACCCTTATATTTGGCAAAAACTCCAGACTTGGCCATGCTGTTTCATCTGAAATCCTCCAGAATATTGCCTCTCAGATTATATCAACAGGCAAGGTTTCACGTCCCTGGCTTGGTATAAAAGTCGTGTCAATCAATATAGCTCTTGCCAATGTACTCAGACTGCCTGTAAAGAAAGGGGTGTTGGTTACAGAACTCATAAAGGAAAGCCCTGCTCAAAAGGCTGGGATCGTCGGTGGTAGCAAGGAGTTAAGGCTCGGGAATCGTATCTATACAACAGGAGGTGACATAATTGTGGCTGTGGATGGACAACAGATATCATCTGATACCGCTCTGCTCAGGATACTGCAAACCAAACAGCCCGGAGATACGATCAATATCGGAGTGTTGCGAGATGGCAAAATCAAGGACATTAAGGTTAAACTGGCCAACAAAAATGTTCAGCCTGACGTTACTGTTCAAGTGAGATAGATGTATCGCTATGCAACATCGTAAAAAAATCATCGGCTTCATGGGCTCTCCTCGTTCGCATGGAAACACTGACATCCTGCTTGAAACCATACTTGAAGAGGCAAAAACTCACGGCGCTTGGACCCAAAAAATCATGCTTGCATCAGCAGGCATTACGCCATGCCTGGAATGTGGTGGATGTGACGAAACAGGCAGGTGCGTACTCACGGATGGCATGACCCCAATTTACGGCATGCTTATGGATGCGGACTACATAGTAGTGGCCTCCCCCATGTTTTTTTACAATATCACCTCTTATACCCAGGCGCTGGTTGAACGGGCGCAGGCCTGCTGGATGGCGAAATATATCCTTAAAAAAGACAGAGATAAGATAAAGTTAAAACAGGGTATCTTTGTCTCTGTAGGCGCTACAAAAGGCAAAAACCTATTTAACGGCTCATTGCTTGTAATGAAGTATTTCTTTGATGCCATAGATGCAGATTTCAGCGGTGCGATCCTTTACAAAGGCGTTGAAAAAAAAGGGGCGATCAAGGAACACCCTTCTGCCATTGATGACGCAAAAATAATCGGACGTCAGATGGCTCAAGGAGCTGAACTGACGATTTCTGAGCAGGCACGGAATGTTTTTATCAAGCCTGTCTGAGCAGTTATGGCAGTTGCTTTTTGCTACAAAGCTACAAGTAGCAGCCTACTTCAATGTGATAGGCAGATAACATAAAAATGGTCTTGGAATCTCAGATTCACCCAAAACCCCAGCATTGAAGTAGAAATGCCACAACAACGAACCCCCCTGATTTTCCATCAGGGGGGTTCGTTGTTGTGAACAAACTATCTTTGATGGCACCGCAAAAAGTCACCAACGACTGCATCCTTCGTCACTGAAGGATTTACGCATCTTGAATTTGATGATTTTTGCTTAGCCTTCGCGTATCTCGTCTTTTTACAAGACCATCATCTTTCAGATTAGTACATATCCATTCCAGGAGCTCCGCCAGGCATTGCAGGCATCTTCTCATCCTTCTTTGGTATTTCAGCAATCATAGCTTCTGTGGTTAAAAGCAGACCAGATACGCTGGATGCGTTTTGAAGAGCTATGCGTGTCACCTTGGCAGGATCAATGATACCGGCAGCCATCAGATCCTCATACACTCCATTGGCGGCGTTGAAACCTACAGCTCCCTTCTCAGCCTTGACCTTCTCAACAACAATGGAGCCTTCGAAACCTGCATTATTAGCGATCTGACGGAGAGGCTCCTCAATCGCCCGCACCATGATGTTTATGCCGTGCTGAACATCAGAGTCATCTGACTTGATATCTGCCACCGCAGCTTGCACACGCAGAAGAGCTGTACCACCGCCAGGCACAATGCCTTCTTCAACTGCAGCGCGGGTAGCATTAAGCGCATCCTCAACGCGAGCCTTCTTTTCCTTCATTTCAGTCTCAGTTGCAGCGCCAACATGAATGACAGCCACGCCTCCGATGAGTTTGGCAAGACGCTCCTGGAGTTTCTCGCGGTCATAGTCAGAGGAGGTCTCGTCAATCTGGGCGCGAATCTGTTTGACCCTGCCTTCTATTTTATCTTTGGAACCAGCGCCATCCACGATAGTTGTGTTGTCTTTTGTGATAACGACCCTTTTCGCACGTCCGAGATCGTTCAATGAGATATTTTCGAGCTTGATTCCGAGATCTTCTGCAATCATCTGCCCGCCAGTAAGGATTGCGATGTCTTCAAGCATGGCCTTTCTGCGATCGCCAAAGCCTGGGGCCTTGACAGCGCAAGCCTGAAGGGTGCCGCGCAGTTTGTTGACCACAAGGGTTGCAAGGGCCTCTCCCTCAGTATCCTCAGCAATGATGAGAAGAGGTTTCCCCATTTTGGCAATCTGCTCAAGAACTGGCAGAAGATCTTTCATGTTGCTGATCTTCTTTTCATTGATAAGAATGTATGGTTCTTCAAGCACACATTCCATCTTTTCTGGGTCAGTCACAAAATAAGGAGAGGTGTAACCACGGTCAAACTGCATACCCTCAACCACATCGAGGGATGTCTCCATGGACTTGGCCTCTTCAACAGTGATAACACCTTCTTTGCCAACCTTATCCATGGCCTCTGCAATGATATTGCCAATGGTGGTGTCATTGTTTGCAGAAATTGTTCCGACCTGCGCAATCTCCTTCTGATCCTTACAAGGCTTGCTGATGGATTTCAGATTCTCGACTGCAACCTCAACGGCCTTGTCAATGCCGCGCTTGAGCGCCATTGGATTGATGCCAGCAGCTACGAGCTTTGAACCCTCCCTGTAAACTGCCTGGGCAAGTATCGTAGCTGTTGTTGTGCCATCGCCTGCGACATCGCTGGTCTTGGATGCCACTTCCTTGACCATCTGAGCGCCCATATTCTCAAACTTGTTTTCTACCTCAATCTCCTTGGCGACAGTAACGCCATCCTTGGTGATGATCGGAGAGCCAAAAGATTTTTCAATGATTACATTTCTGCCTTTTGGTCCCAAAGTGACCTTTACGGCATCCGCCAAGGTATTTACCCCTCTGAGCATAGCCTCGCGAGCCTTAACACTATAAAGTATGTCTTTTGCAGCCATTTGTTACGTAATCCTCCGTTTAGTTTCGTATTTTAATGTAAGTGACTTGGTGCCTGCTGTTTCGTTGCCAAATTAGTCTTCGATAACGCCAAGGACATCATCCTCACGCATCATCAAAAACTCTTCACCTTCAATCTTGATCTCAGTGCCGGCATACTTGCCAAACAGTATCCTGTCGCCTTCCTTTACCTCAAGAGGTTTTACCTCGCCGTTTTCGTTGACCTTGCCCTTGCCAGCCGCTACAATCTTGCCTTCCACAGGCTTTTCCTTGGCTGAATCCGGGATAATAATCCCACCCTTTGTCACTTCTTTTTCCTCAAGACGCTTTACGAGAATGCGGTCATGTAATGGCCGAATTTTCATATAACAACTCCTTTCTTTTTATTAATATTTTTGGAATTTCCTGAATTGAAAAAAACATCTGAAGACGCTTCCTTTCAGGGTAAATCAACAATAAGCACGTTTTTTTAGCGTGCAAGGGGATGGGTTATTTTTTTATTGGCTCATTGAAATAATGCCAGACCAGACAACAAACACCTACCGTAATAGCTGAATCCGCTATATTAAAAGCAGGCCAATGATAAACTCCAAAATAAAAATCAAGAAAATCAATTACATATTTATATACAATTCGATCTGAAAGATTTCCTGCCGATCCTCCAAAAACAAGTGGCATGCCTGCCTTAAAAAAAAACGTCTTTTCAGAGGTTGTGACGTAGAGATAAACCATGGCTGCCATAGAAAGGATAGCTACTGCCTGAAAAAAAACATGCCGCCACTCATCCGCCCCTGCCATAAATCCAAATGCTACACCCTTATTGATGACAAAAGTCAGGCTGAAAAAGCCTTCGAGTACAGTCCTTGTCTGATAAAGGACAAAATTGGAGATAACCCACTGTTTCGAGGCCTGATCCACCACAAAAACCCCAAGGCTGATCAGAAAAAATACAGATAGCTCCTTCAAAAGAGAGCGATCATGACTGCGCATCAATTTGATCTCCTGCCTGATCTTCTTGAGGCCTTCTTATCTTCTTCATCATCATCTATCCAACTCCCGGATTTATCTTTTTTGCTGTCTTCTTCCAGCTCCAATGCATATCTATGTGTGCTTGGCAACAGTGCAAGTGCCCTTTTTCTGTGAAATCGGGCTGTGGACCTCTCGCCAACCACCTTATAATACCTGTAAAAAAAATAATGCCCTTCTCCCATCTTCTCCTGCGCCACTAAACACTTGCCCTTCATCAGAAAAACTTCCTCAACCTGTTCAAGCTGTTCATCAATTCCCTTCAATAGCTCCATGGTTTTATTACAATTTCCCTGGCGCTGCCATGCACGGGCAAGTTGAAAACGAGCCGCCACATCATCCGGATTTTTCCGGACATGACTATCCAGCATCTGTATGGCCTGTTCATATCTGCCTGCAAGCACAAGGGTTTCGCCGAAATCAGCATAAACCGAAGATGATATTACTGTCTCTATGGCAGGAAAGTCAAAAAGCTTTTCAAACGTAGCAACGGCTTCATCCAATTGCTGAGTAGCCTTGAGCGCCAAGGCAAGGCCATATATATCCATAAGGCTATCCGGTTTAGCTTGCAGTGTTTCACGATAGTTTTCGATAAGTTCGTAGGGGTCATTATTTATAGCCTTAATCTTCATCTGGACATATTGCAGCGTAGCTGTATTCCTTTCCCCTTGCATCGGACATTTTTTAATCAACACAATGTCCTCGAGATATGATAATCTTTGGCTTGAAGACGGATGAGTGGAAAGATAGCTTGGGATAGCTCCCCCACCTATCCATCTGTACTGTAGTATCTTTTTCATCACGTTTGCAAGCCCGTCTGGATTATAACCTGCCTTGCACAGCCACTGACATGCCCGCCTGTCAGCCTCTTCTTCATCCTCACGGCTGTACTTCAGCGCAAGAGATGTACTCAGGGCGCCAGCGCTTATCATTGCAGCAGTTCCTGCCCGCCCACCGCCACCGAGAAACAGGCCTGCCACAGCTGTGACAGCCGTTGCAATACCAGTATACTTCATGGTTTCAAGCCGTTTGGCGATATGTCTCGCCTGAACATGCCCAATCTCATGTGCAAGCACACATGCAAGATCATCTTCGGTATCAATGGCTTCAAGCAGGCCTGAGTGAATAAATATGATTCCACCTGGCATGGCAAAGGCATTCAGCGCCTCATCTTTCAACACAAAAAATTCATATTCAAAATATTTGTTTTCCACAGATGCCAGAACTCGCTGCGCCACCTTGTTGACATAACCGACAACAGCTATGTCTTTGACGAGAGGAGCCCGCTTCTTGACCTGCTCAAGCAGTTCGGCCCTCATCTTTTTCTCGTCCTCTATGGACATAAGGGCATGGCTGGCTTCAGGCAAAACCAACTGAGCAGCAAAACAAAAACAAATCACAATAATCAGATGAAGTTTCATGAAAATATCAACACCCCTTCGATAAAACTCTCAGGCATCTCTGCATGCTCCACATCGATAAACCCAATACGTTTAACATCTTGCAGTTTTTCCAATGTCTGTCTAATGACTGAAAGAGGCGTCTTGCGAGCAGGCCTGTAAACAAACCCAGCAACACAAAAACGGCACCCCCTGCCCAAGCCCCGAGTCAATTCAACAAGGGCTGTATCCTTGAAATGTGTCTGTTGTGAAACAATCTGTGAGACAGTAGCAGAGTCTGGAGGCCAGATAGCTCTGGCAATCGGCACAGGAGAAAGGTGTGGAACACATTCTTCATGTCCTCCCCCTTCAGGTAAAAAAGACGGGATGTAACCGCTTGCAATCCGGTCTTTAATGAGTCCAAGCCTGTCCTTTCTGGATACAGATTGATCAGCCAACTTATTAATAATTTAGTGGAAATTCTCTGCTTGAGTCTCAAATTCACCCAAAAGTATGACATCCAGAAAAGGCGCTACAGGCTCTGGGTTGATTATCATGGCAACGCCACCAGCAAACACAAGGGGTTCACACAGGCGAAACATTTCTCCATTGCAAGCGTAATGCCTGCGCTTGCAATGTCAAATATGATTTGTGGATAACTTGCTTCAAAGCTTACAGAAAAAAGGATGAGATCAAAATCTCTTAAAGGCCAGACTCTTCCGACATCCATGAAAGACGGATGCCAGCATGGCCTGCCTTTGGCGCATAGTTGGAGTCAGGCTTGAAAACACGCTCCACTCCTATGTGATCATAGGAGTGGAGTATAGAGTAAACCGCCTGAAAACCGAGATTGGACATGCCAACTTCATTGTGTTTCAGAAAACACAAGGGCTACCGAAAATCTGGCTGTCCAGCGTTTGCGGACAGCGCCCTTTTCAATCCTCGTCGTCCTGCTCCATTCTGGCCATGTCTTCAAACCTGATATCCAGTCCAAGCACTCCGATTATCTCATCCTCTATATTTCTTATTGGGGCGGATACCGTGATACACAATGCCCCAGTTATCTTGGAAGTGTAAAAGTGAGAGATATATATCTTACCTGTCTTGATCGGTTCAATAAACCATGGCCGGTCAGAAAAATCATTGTAGAGCTGGAACTGGGCATACTTTGTGCGAAACTCTACATGAGTGATGTTTTCCGTAATTTTTTTGCCTTCAGTATTGACAACATACATAAACTGTACATAAGGATTTTCAGCCAGCCTCTGTTTCAGAAGAGGCTCTATCCTGGCTGGATCCATGGATGTAATGTCTGGCAGTTCCACCAGACCTTCCACGATTTCTGTTGCCAGTTCCCGCACTTTTGCCTCAAGCCTGTCAAATTCAGAAACAAAAAACTCTGGCAAAAATTTTCTCGCCAGCATCTCCATTTCCTCGTCGCTCATGGAAGTGATACGACCTGCATCATATTGCTGCATCACTTTCTTATACATTTTCACAATACCTGGGTGACGCTTGTCAACCTGCGCCTCACCAGCAAAACCGAGCTTCATGTTCACCCAGTGTGCAATGCCGGCCGAACCACTTTTATCTGAAATTATCACAGATACAGGGCGATTCAGGATCTTTTCCGTATTGAAAATGTTGTAAATCTCTTCATTCTTCAAAAGGCCGTCTGCATGAATGCCCGCGCTGGTAGCATTGAAATCAGCTCCAACAAGCGGACAGTTGCGAGGTATGTGAACCCCAAGCTCCTTTTCAAAAAAGCGAGCCATATCTGTGATAGCCGTGGTATCTATTCCGTCCTGTGTGCCTCTCAAGGCTATGCGCTCTATCAAAAGCCCCTCTATCGGTGTGTTGCCTGTCCGTTCCCCAAAACCCAGAAGAGTTCCATTGACTGCGCCACAACCGTACAGCCATGCTGAGGAGGCGTTAATTACAGATTTGTAAAAATCATTGTGACCATGCCATTCCAAAAGCTCGCCAGGTACACCTGCATCCTCAATCACCGTGCGCACCAGCTTTGGCACACTGCGGGGCAGGCTTGCTCCAGGATATGTCACCCCATAGCCAAGGGTATCGCAAAGGCGTATCTTGATATCAATTCCGCTTTCTTCCCTTAACTTCATCAGTTCTATAGCAAATGGAATGACAAATCCATAAATATCCGCCCTTGTAATGTCCTCAAAATGACAACGAGGTCTTATGCCCTGTTCAAGGGCAGCTTTTACAATAGAAAGATACCCCTCCATTGCCTGAGAGCGAGTTTTATTGAGCTTCAAAAACACATGGTAGTCAGAGATTGAAGTTAGAATGCCCGTTTCTTCAAGCCCCATCTCTTTTACAAGCCTGAGATCCTCAGCCTTAGCCCTGATCCAGCCAGTAATCTCTGGAAATTGGTAGTCTTTTTCACGACATGCCATCAAGGCATCCCGATCCTTCTGTGTGTAGAGGAAAAACTCTGACTGCCTGATAATACCTTTTGGCCCACTTAGACGATGCAGAAAATCAAATATCGTCGATATCTGTTCTACTGAATAGGGAGGCCTTGCCTGTTGGCCATCCCTGAAAGTTGTATCAGTAATGAACATATTATCGCATGGCTCAGGCATTGCAAACTTGTGATCAAATGTGATCTTGCAGACCTCGTCATAGGGAAACATCTCCCTCATGAGGTTTGGAGTCTCCACATCATGCAGTTTATACCAATGTTCGCTGTGTTTATGGTCAAGGAGCTTTTTGGTTGGATTCCATTTCGCCATTTTTTCCTCCTGTTTTTCGATAAAATCTATAGAACTTTAAACAATCTGTATTTTGTTCGAGGACAAGGCGCAATAAGGTGAAAAATGCGCACACTTCCTAGGCGAAAGCATTTTTTGCTGATTAGCAAACAGATATCGGACAAAAGAATCTTTCTTAACAACTCAGAAAGTTTAATGTAAAAAAGCCCGAAAGTCAAAGCCCTTTCACATAAAAGAGCTGCTATACCCTGACAACCTTTGTGGCAAGCTGAAAAGAGGTCACAATATCAAGCATATTTGTGGTCTCGCCCACTGCCTTTTGCTCAAGCAGGCCAAAATGATTAAGGCAGGTGCCGCACACTAATATGCTCACCCCAGACTCCTCCAAAGCCTTCAGGCTTTCAAGATATTCTGATCCAGTAATTGCAAGTCTGACGCCGGCATTAACAAATACAATCCGCCATAGCGCCCCACCCATTTCCTTCAGGGTCACAATAAAGCTTTTCATTAAGAGCCTGCCAAGCTCAGCATCCCCTGTGCCCATTGAGTCGGATGGTATGAAGACAAGCACCCTTTCCACCTCTGATTCTTTTTCTGAAACAGAAGGCGCAGGGTCAACAGCAATGGCGCAGCCTCCCTTGGCTGTAAGGATAAAAAAGTCGGTTGCATTCTCTTTTACCTCAACAACCCAGCCCTGGCTCCTGAAAAATCTTTCCACATTCTGACGCGCTGCCTCATTGTCAACAGTTATCTCCACGATAGCTTCAGGATGACTCTCAATAGCCTCTTTTGCCACCAGCACAGGCTTTGGACAGGCAAGCCCCTTGCAATCATATCGTTTAATCACAGTCAAAATCCCTCCTTACAACGCGTATGCGCTGGCAATCCGACTGGCTAAGCCCAAAGATTGACTTTATCATCTCTATGGGTTTTGCAGACGGTCTGACCTCGAACGACGGCTTCATTTTCAAGAATGTTTTTTCCTGCAGATAAATGTATTCCTGCTCAATATCCGATAACCAGTTTTGAAGCTCACCTATCTCATTAACCTCCTTAAATCCAAGAGGTGCAAGTTCCTTAATCTGTTTTTTCAGGTCAAAAGAGATTATTTTTCCTTTTTTTTCAAGATCAACCTCCCACACATCCTGCACGTTGAAGTTATCTGTCATTCTGCAAATATCTGCTGGCTCCTTTTGTAAAATCAGAAAGAAATAATCCCAGCGATCCTCAAAGGAAATCCGCTCGTCACCAGTCAGCTTTTGACAGGATGTAAGCCTGACTCCAGGAGAAAGCTCCTGATTGAGCCTTGATATAATCTCTGAACTGTCAATGGATATCTCAAGCTCCATGCCAAGCTTCTGAGACAGACCTTCCATTGCCATGGAAAGCGGAGAGCCAAAGGAAAGATAGGGCATTGGGTGAAAACCATGAGAATAAAGAAGCGGCAAAGCCGCCCTGCGGCATGCCCGATGAAACATGTGGGCCATGTCAAGGTGGCCAATAAAGCGCGCATCGCCTATCTTTGAGTAGTGTAGCTGATATCTGTTCCGCTTTTCCAGAGGCGCAAGACTGATTTCTGATGACATAGAGCGTGTTTTTTTTGCCGTGGCTGAATAACAAACTACAGGCTCAAAGGAACGAGGCTTGATCTTTTTGAAATCACATACCCCACACCCCTGACATTTTCCATGTCTGCAGTCAGGCGTATAAAGCTCCTGGACAGAAGCCGGATCATCAGCCATCTTAATGGCTTTTTGCCTTTCAGAACGCAAGTAGTCTGTGGTTACACCTGTAAAAATATACCTCCAGGCAAGCTCGGCATCAACAGAAATTGGCTCAAGGTATGCAGCAAGATCAATCCCCAACTCCCTGGCTGCATCTTCGTAAAGGTCAAATCTGAGATGGTCGCTCCATGCGTCAAGCCTAGCGCCCTTATGCCAGACCAACTCCAAAAGCCTTGTAAGTCTTCTGTCGCCCCTGGAAAAGACGCCCTCCAGAAAACTCATGACAGGGTTGTGCCACTTGAAAATAATGGAGCGGTCTTTCAGGTTGCTTCTTATCAACTCAAGCCTTCGCCTGCTCTCCTCAATGCTGATCTGCCCTTCCCACTGAAAAGGCGTATGTGATTTTGGAACGAACGTACCAACACTTATCGTAACAGTGATAGATTTGTTGATAGATTTTCCCAACCGTACAAGCCTCCTGGCAAGCTCTGCAATAGCAAGTACGTCATCATCTGTTTCAGTTGGCAGTCCGATCATGAAATAAAGCTTCAGGCCCTTCCAGCCGTTTTCGTACACAATCCTCGCCGTTTCAAAAAGGCCCTTTTCTGTAATGCCCTTGTTGATCACCTGTCTCATTCGCTCACTTCCTGCCTCAGGAGCAAGGGTAAAACCTGTTTTCCGTGCCTGCTTGATGCTGTCCACCATTTCCTTGCCAAGCGTGCCAACCCGAAGCGATGGCAAGGAGACAGAGACCCGGTCATCTCTGTCCATAAGCCTTGCGATCAAGGGCTGAATAGAGCTGTAATCGCCTGTGCTGAGACTTAAAAGTGAAAGCTCTTCCCAGCCTGAAGCCTTCAACCCTGCTTCGCATAGCCCGGATATAGTTTCAAAGGCACGTTCTCTTACTGGCCTATAGATCATGCCAGCCTGACAAAAACGGCACCCCCTGGTGCAGCCTCTGGCGATTTCAACCCCAAATCTGTCATGCACGATCTTAACCTGCGGAACAAGCGGTTTTATTGGAAACGAGGCTGAATCAAGTTCTGGCAGGATCCGTCTTTTGACAGGTGGCACATTCTGCTTTTGGCTACCAGGTTCTGATGGCCACCTTTCTGGCGGCGTATTGCTCTGAATCCTGTAAATTGGTCTGTAAAACGATGGCACATAAATGCCTTCAATCCCTGCAAGTATCTCAAGGAGGGCGCTTTTGCTGTCTTTGTCCCTAATCTTTCCCTTACAATCCTTAACCCTTTGGGCTATTTCGACAATTGCCTCCTCGCCATCTCCAATCAAAACAGCATCGAAGAAATCTGCCACCGGTTCAGGCTGCACAGAGGCGCTGCCTCCTCCAAGCACCAAGGGAAAAGGGGTTTCACGCCTGTCTTTGGAGTAAAAGGGTATAGACGAAAGGCTTAAAACAGTAGGGATGTTCGTGTAGCACAACTCATAGGGCAGGGTAATACCAAGGATGTCAAATTGACTGACAGGTCGTCTGCTTTCAACTGCCCAAAGAGGTGTGCTGCTCTCCCGCATCTGATGCTCCATGTCAGGATCAGGGGCATAGACCCTGTCTGCAAGAACCCAAGGCAGGTCATTTAAAATGTGATAAAGGATGTGAAGTCCCAGATGGGACATGCCAACCTCATAGAGGTCAGGGAAACAGAGGCAAAACCTGACATCAGCATCCTGCCAGTTTTTTCGCCTGGCGTTTGTTTCAACCCCTGTATAGCGGGACGGCCGCTGCACAGAGCCAAGGAGATGAGCAATATTCATTTACGGCTTGCCGCAATTGAAACGATGCTCCATAGCACGTTTTAAGGTGATAGCATCCGCATATTTGACATCCATGCCCATTGGAATGCCGCATGCAAGTCTTGTAATGACAGGTAATTTGGATGGCGTAAGCCGTTCGCCGAGCGCCTGAATCCTAGAGATGATATAAGCGCAGGTAGCCTCTCCGGCAGCAGTACTGCTGGTGGCAATTACAACCTCTGAAACCGGACTTTTTTCAATACGTTCCACAAGCTCCCTGATCCTGAGCTCATCCGGCCCTATGCCCTCCTGCGGAGACAAGACGCCCTGCAACACATGATAAACCCCCCTGTAAGCGCCTGATGCCTCCATTGCAAGCATGTCTCCAGGCCCTTCCACCACACAAACTGTTTCATGGTTACGCCTCGAATCAGCACAGACAGGACACGGGTCAGTTTCTGAAAATGCATAACAGGCAGAACAGTAGCTTATCCGCTTGTGCAGTTCAGCAATGGCACCTGAAAGCTCAAGGGCAACAGCCTCCTCACCTCGCAGAATATACAGGGCATATCGCGTTGCCGTCTTCTCTCCGACCCCTGGAAATCTCTGAAGATTTCTAATAAGCCTTTCAAGGGCAGGAGGAATGACTTTGACCTGCATATCAAAGACTCCTAATTTGCCGCTGCTCATTTGTCAAAAACATCATCACATCAGACCTGGTATCTTCATGCCGCCAGTTATCTTGGACATCTCCTGCTCCAGCATCTGCTTAGACCTGCTGAGGGCCTCATTCACTGCCGCCACTACCATGTCCTGCAACATCTCAACATCATCCGGGTTCACCGCTTCCTTCTCTATTGTGATAGACACAAGCTCATGCTTGCCATTGGCAACCGCCTTGACCATTCCGCCTCCAACGCTCGCCTCAATTGTGCGATGAGAAAGCTCTTCCTGCATCTTGGTCATCTTGTTCTGAAGCATCTGCGCCTGCCGTATCATTTCCTTCATGTTGTGCTGCATTGTTTTCTCCTTAGTGAACTTGTGGGGACTAAAACTAAAAAAATTATTTTTTAAAAAGGCTCACATCAACTATTTTGGCGTCAAAGATGGCCAATGCATCCTGCACCAGTCTGTGCTGCAATAACTGTTCTTTTGTGCCGCCCTGCTGTCTATCTTGTTTTGTATCAGCAAGATCAGCGGTCTCCTGTCGATCTACAGGAACAACAGACAAGGCTATGGTGCGGCCTGCAAACTCAGAGGCCATACCCCTGAGCTTTACAAGGTTGCCTTCAGCCTTTAGCATCTCATACTCAAAACCCGGATTGCACTCAAGGATCAATTGATCAGGCCTGTCAGTTGGCTGGATATTTTTACAGCATCTGAGATATGTTTCAAGCGGTGGATTATGCCTTCGAACAACATCACAGAAATCCTTCCAATTGTCATTGGTAATGCTGCTTGCAAGGGGCTTTTCATGTGTTTTTTCTTCTTCACAGGAAACTGTCTGCTTGGATTCCAATGTATTTTTTCCTGTGGCAACAGTTGCTGACGGTTGAAAGTTTACAGCCTTAGTCTGCCCTCTCGCAGTATTTACTACAATTTCTGGTCCCTCACATGTTGTTTTATGTATAAATTGAGGCCGGATATCTCCAATCTTCTCAAGAATTGAAGCAAGAGGCACCAGATTTTTTATTGTGCAAAGACGCACCAAGAGTATCTCAGATAAAATTCTTGGGCTTGATGACCGTGAAAGTCCTTCCAGGCTTTTCATCAGCATATCAAGAAGCTGAAGAATAAAAACAGCAGATACTGTATCAAGTAAACGCTTAAGTTCTTCATCGCTGGCCAAATCAACACCGCTCACCAAAAGAGGCATAGCCTTGTCATATCCAAGCTCCTTTACCAGCAAGGTATCCCGCAAGGCATGAGCAAAATCCATAAGCAACCCTTTGAGCTCAACACCTTTCAGATAAGCTGTTTCCAGTTGTTCAAGCGCCATAGCGACATCAGACGTTAAAATCGCCTTCAATAGTCCGGTTAGCACAGTACTTTTGACAATACCAAGGGCATCACACAGATCTTCTGTGTTCATTACCCCATAGGCGATGGCCTGGTCCAGCAAACTCAGGCTGTCACGGACACTTCCATCCGCCTCTTTGGCAATGAGAGACACAGCCTCATGCTCCATGCATAAGCCCTCTTTTTGCAAAAGATTCTCTAAATGTCTGGCTATATCAAGATGATGTAACCGTTTAAACTCATGATGCTGACAACGAGAATGGATAGTGGCCGGAATTTTCTGAGACTCAGTAGTGGCCAGGATGAAATAGACAAAGCCAGGCGGCTCCTCAAGAGTCTTGAGCAGGGCGTTAAACGCCTCCTTGGTGAGCATATGCACTTCATCTATAATATAAACCCGAAAGCGGCACATGGCTGGCATGAATTTGCAGTTTTCCCTAAGCGCCCTTATCTCATCTATTCCACGATTGGAAGCACCATCAATCTCCTGGACATCAACTGCTGTGCCATTGGTGATTGCATGACATTTTGGACAGGTATTGCATGGAGTAGGAGTAGGACCGTGGTCACAATTAAGCGCCTTGGCAAGAATGCGGGCAACAGTAGTCTTTCCCACTCCTCTAACGCCACTGAATATCTGGGCATGGGCAAGCCTTTTATTCTCTATTGCATTTTGAAGTGTTCTGGTGACAGAGGCTTGCCCGATGACATCTTCAAATGCCTGAGGTCTGTATTTTCTGGCAAGGACCAAGTATGACATATAGTATTTCAAAGACAAAAATAGCCAGGCACCCCCGCGGCACACAAGATTGACTGCTGCCGTTGCTTCCTTCCGGACCTAGCGGGGTTCACAGGACCATGTTGCGCAGGACCTGGCTAAACAGGGGATAAAGTTAGATGGCGGAGAGGGAGGGATTTGAACCCTCGGTACACCTTTTGGGCATACACACGATTTCCAATCGTGCTCCTTCAGCCGCTCGGACACCTCTCCACAGAGGATTTTACAATACGCTGTATCAACTAAGTTTGCAAGTAGGGAAAGAAGATTTTTTTAGCTTTCAGATGTAACCACACAAAAAAGCCCCTCTCTTGGAGGGGCTAACCTATTGATTTTATTGGTATGCCTGAAGGGATTCGAACCCCTGGCCTTCGGATTCGTAGTCCGACGCTCTATCCAACTGAGCTACAGGCACATAACATAAAATAGTAGATTGTAAGTAACAATCTTACCACCAACTAATTGTCTGATCGGCCTCAAATATCATCTGAACAAGCATGTCATAATTAGGTTTATTCTTGTACAGAGCATACTCTTTTACGTCACGATCTCTATTAATTATTGCTACAAGCTTATTTACAGTTTCACAAGGCTCATTTCTATAGATATGAAGTATTTTTTTTGTGTCACTCATCTTATCGCTCCTTATTACTCGCCACAGGCAGGTGGTGGCGTCTTGGTCTGTTTTGACAAACCATAAGGTATGATGATATCAGCCTCTCTAAGCCTTTCGCCAAGCTCTTCCAAGGTAACGGGTGTCAACTCAACACCTTCTGGAAGCTCAGCTCCATCACAACCCATCTGCAAAACATCACCCTCCATATCCCGTATCCAATCTATATTCTCTTTCAGATAATCTGAAAAGCGAGGAAGCTCGCCATTCATAAACACTGGATAGGCATAATGATTTTCCACTGCCTGACCTAAGGCTGAACGTACACCGTCGCCAGCATAAATCCTGTTTGGAAGAAGCATATATATCTTTTTAGACATTTTTTAATCTCCTTTTTAAAGGACAAGATATTTGCCGCACTCATCAAGCACAGCACCGTGATATGCCTGAGTGCGCATCTGACGAGCGGTTAACCCCTGAGGTATGTCCTTCTCAGGGTCATACCCTTCACATGTGTAGCTATCGGCACATATAGCAATATCTTCAATATCACAAAGATTCGCAAGGGTTACAAAATCAGGACTTTTGGTCAGATGAACTGACTTGAAAGTGAAAAACACCATCACTTTTTTCCCTGCCCTCACAGCAGCCTTGGCTATGCCCACCAGATGGGACATATGCTGCGGAGAAGTTACAAATATTCCAAGCTTATTTGG
Organism: Desulfobulbus propionicus; assembly: GCA_020722285.1. Lineage (GTDB taxonomy): Bacteria > Desulfobacterota > Dissulfuribacteria > Dissulfuribacterales > DYLC01 > DYLC01. Next base: position 33,618 of record DYLC01000001.1, read on the forward strand.
ATCAGCAGACATTTTTTTCTCCTTAATTTTTAAACGCAATTTTTAGAAAAAATATACCCCCCGCTCAACCCTGAGCACTATTTTTTCTTTACAAAAAAACGAATAAACCCTGAATCTTCCTTCTCGCCAAGATACTCATGTCCAGAACGGGCACACCAGCCTGGTATATCGTTTCTTGAACCAGGATCTGTGCCAAGAACCTCAAGGATTTCACCTGCATTGATCTTCTCAATCTCTTTTTTAGTGCGTAGAAGAGGCATTGGGCAGCTAAGTCCCTTTGCATCCAATGTGCGCGCTACACTAAGACCATCTGGAGCCTGTTTAATGTCACTCATGTTTTCCTCCTAAAAATTATATTTTTTTATTACATTTCAACAACAAGAGCATTGCTGTCTTCATTCCAGTCAATCACAACATACCAAACAACCATCAAGGCTATAATCAAAAACATTGTGCCACCATAACCAAGATAATCAGGCAGATACACTGCAGAGCCAAGTTTTTCCATCCACCCATTAGCACCAAACCAGTTACGCATCAGGGAGTTTGTAAGCCCAAAGATTATGATAACCACCCAGAGTTTAATCTGCCCCTCAGCCACACGCCACAAAGAACCACTTCCACAACCACCTGCAACAACCATTGCTGCGCCGAAGATAAATCCGCCAACCAAGCTGCCCCAACCAAATGCAGACTCAACATACATGGAAGTATCCCTGAGCTCAGTAAACTTCAGAATCGCTATTCCAAACATACCCAATATTACACTGACAGCAACTGCCTTTCCCATTGCAGCCTCACCTGTCATAAACGGCTCCCTGAAACCGTTTACCATACAAAGCCTGCTGCGATGAAATACATAACCGATGCCAGCACCAATCAACAAATAACCAGGCATCAACTCTGCACCATCAACATCAGAACCAGTATATGCATAAGCAGCCCCAATCAGAGCAGCAAATCCCACCCAGCCCAAGGCTGGAGGAAGCTTGTTAAGTATGGTTGGCCCAGCAGGACCTGGAGTAAAATGCTCCATTTCCCAGTAGATGTATCTAAGCCCCACATACACACCGGCAATAAGACCAATCATCATAGTTATGCCACTGGCAGAAAGGTTCTGAATCGCACAGTAAAACCCTCCAACATTACAACCAAAAGCCAGAGTTGAGCCAATCCCCATCAGGATGCCAGCAATAACACCCTTCCAAATCTCAAGCATCGGAGGAAATCTGAAGGCAAACTCACGGGCGATCACAGCAGAAATCCAGGCGCCAGCCAGTATTCCAATATCAATTACAGAGGATGAGAAATACAGCGGATGCTTGGGCGCATTTTCATATAAACCAACGGCATAAAATACCCAGTCTCCCCAATTACGAATCCCGCCAACCACTCCCCAGGGCCTTGCCCACGCTACCATAAATATAGACAACAAGGCAAGCAGTATCCCCCCGGTCATAGGAGACCAGGTACGCTTAAAAAACGAATCATAAATCTCTGAAACCTTACTTGACATTGAACTCATTTCAACCCCTCCTGCTTATGCTTTTGTATTGCATGTAATGAAAAAACAAATTAACATAATTGTTACATGGTTAGGTCGTACCAAAAATCACGCACTATGTCAAGATATTAGATGAATGACCATTCATTAGTTTGCATACAGCAGGAGGTTGAACTTGAAACACAAAACATACAAAACAATTTTATTTATACTATCAATTAGTTATCTTTTTTTTACTCTTCAAAATAGCTTCGCTAAAGGAGACAACATGGACAAGCACGACCTTGTTTCTAAGAAAAAATTACAAAATGGAGTTGTTAGCATCATAAAACACAGCAACCGAGCGCCTGTTGTGGCGGTTCAGGTCTGGGTAATGGCAGGCAGCGCCTATGAAACACCTCAACAAGCCGGCATCACTCATTTGATCGAACACATGATATTTAAAGGAACTGAAAAACGGAAGCCAGGTGAAATCGCAAGCTCTATTGAGACAATTGGAGGCTCCATCAATGCCTACACCTCCCTTGACTATACAGTATATCATTGCGAAGTGCCACGAGATGCAGCCAGACAGGCCATTGATATCCTTGCAGATGCGGTGTTTCACTCAACCTTCGACCCTGTTGAGCTTGAAAGGGAAAAACAGGTTGTGCTGGAAGAGATCAAGATGCGTGAAGACAGACCCACGTCCAGACTCTCAAGGATTGTAATGGAAAACGCCTACACCGTACACCCCTACAAAAGGCCTGTAATAGGCTTTGAACACACAGTCAACAGCTTTACCAGAGACGACATCCTTGCCTATATGAAGCAGCGTTATCAGCCTGAAAACATAAAAGTTGTGATAGTAGGAGATATCCCTGTAGAACAAGGCCACCTTTTGACAGAGGAATTTTTTGGAAATATCTCAGGCGCAAAGCAGGAGCAACCTAAACCCCAACGAGAAACAGCGCAGACCGCCCTAAGGCTACATGTTGAAAACATGAACATTCACGAGGGCTATCTTGCCATGGCCTTTTCCGGTCTTCCCCCATTCGACCACGAAGACACAGTAGCCCTGGACTTGCTGGCAACGGTTCTTGGAGAAGGAACCAGCTCAAGATTAACAAAAAATCTCAAAGACAAAAAACAACTCGTCCACTCCATAAGCAGCTACTCATTTACCCCTCAAGGCCCTGGGCTTTTCGAGATAACTTCATCAATTGAGCCAAAACTCGCCACCCAAGTAATAATAGAAACAGTTCGTGAATTGGTCTTACTGCAAAACGAACTCATTTCAGACAATGAACTGAATAGGGCAAAAACACAGGTTGAAAAAGGTTTTATATCCAGCAGAGAAACAATGGAGGGAGATGCTCAAAAATACGGAATATTTGAGGCGCTTAAAGGGGAACCAGATGCAGAAACCGTTTACATTGCCAAACTCAGGGCTCTTACCCCTAAGGACATACAAAATGTTGCCCAAAAATATATGGCAGTATCTAATCTTACTATTGCAGCAGTATTTCCCAACGACACCAAAACTTCACTGAATGCAGATGAACTGCAACAAGAACTTGTCAAGCAAGGACTTTCGCCTGTACCTGCTTCTGATGTCCAAAGCGTCTTTGCACCTGTCGAAAAACTATCGCTCTCCAATGGCATGACGCTGCTGATCCGAGAGCTGCCAGATGTTCCAACAGTTGCAGTCAAAGCAGTTTTTCCCGGGGGATTAAGACACGAATCCCCTGAAACCAACGGGCTTTTTAACTATCTGGCGAGATCCTGGATAAAAGGAACAGATAAATTAAGCGCCCATGAACTTGCAGACAGCATAGAAGGCCTTGGCGGAAGTATAGAAGGATTTGCAGGACAAAACACCTTTGGTCTGTCTGCCCATTTTTTAAGTCAACATCTTGACCAAAGCCTTGCTTTATTCACTGAAACCCTTACATCGCCTGCCTTTTTACAGTCCGAGGTAGAAAGCCTCAAATCATCCATGCTTGCTGAATTGAAACATCAGGAGGACTCCCTGACTTCAATAACATTGAGGGAATTCAGAAGAGAATTGTATTCGCCTCACCCTTACAGTTTAAATCTTGTTGGAAGTGAACCTGTTTTTCAGAAAACTACCTCAAGCGATCTAAAAAGACTCTATGACACATATTGCCTGCCTGAAAAAGGCGTTATTTCCATTGTAGGCGATGTAAAATCATCAGATATCATCCAGAAACTTGAAAACCTGCTTGGAAACTGGAAACCAGCGCCGGTTGCAGTTGCAGCGCCACAAAGGCCAAAACCCAATCCTCTAAATGAACCAAGGATATTTAAACTTAAAAAAGAAAAGGAACAGACCCACGTTATTCTTGGTTTTCCTTCTGCCTCCATAGACCACCCTGACAGATTCAGTCTCGAAGTATTGAGCGCCATACTTGCAGGACAGGGGGGCAGACTTTTTACAAACCTGCGGGACAAGGAAAGCCTCGCTTACTCAGTTACATTTACCGTGGGCCTCGGGATTGAATATGGCTATGCGGCATTTTACATAGCCTGCTCCCCGGAAAAAACCAACGACGCAACCAAAGCCTTCTGGAGAGAGATATATCTGCTACTTGAAAATCCAGTTTCCCAGCAGGAAATAGACAGGGCAAAGGCATGGCTTATAGGAGAGCACGAAATAGGCCTGCAGACAAACGCATCCCAGGCGCTTGACATCGCAATCAATGAGCTTTATGGACTTGGATACAGCTTTTCCGAACAATACATCCAACGCATCAAGGATGTTACGAGAGAAGATGTGCATAGAATAGCCAGGACTTATCTTACGCCCAAAAACTATGTGTTGATACAGGTAGGGTCATAGCTTGAACTACAACTCACAAGATAACAATAACATGGAAAGAGAAATCCAAAATTATTTTGAAAACAAGTACGCTAAAAACACCAATATATCTTTATAAAAAACCGACAGAATAGACATGGCATTGGATTCGGGTCCGAAATCAAAAAAGACCAAGCTGACAATAACCTGAAAAACATTCGTCCCGCAGATTTAATCGAATATGGTTTTGAAACAGAATTTATTGGGCGATTTCCCGTGATTATTGTACTGAATCTACTTGGAATCCATGACCTCTACCAAATCCTAAAAAACCCAAACAGTCAGATAATTACCTCTAAAAAAATAGATTTTTTGGCTTATGGAATAGAGTTTGACATAGAGGACGACGCTATAGCAGCAATTGCAGAGCTTGCAAGCAAGGAGGAAACAGGGGCAAGGGGACTGATTGCCGCCCTTGACATAATTCTTATGCCATTTTTAAAAAAACTACCATCCATGCAAATTAAATCTTTTATTTTGACAAAAGATATGGTTAAAAACCCCGAGAAAGATCTATCTGAAATTCTTTCTCAAAAACATTAGTAACTATCCAGTATAATGCCGAAAACGAACGAAGACCACCGTACTGTAGCTATTCAGCAGTGCCCCAGATGCAAAAAAGAGGCCTGCGAAGTGTACTTGCCTGCACATAAGCAGGCCGATGACGCAGCAGGTGGGGTGCTGATGAATAGTGACAAGCATTATTAAACTTTTCCGACCTGTAGCTTCAGGTAATAAACACCATGAAAAAAACACCTACTGTTCTTTTGATTGACCACACTCCAGACGCCCAAAACATCCTGCAACTATTATCAGATCAACTAAAATTCCAACTGATTCACATAGACGATGGGGAGGAAGGGCTGGATTTTGCCACCAAAAACCAATGCGATCTTATACTGATACGAAAGGATACTCCTTCTCTGGACGCTCAATCATTCAGTGTGCTTCTGCGTCAAATTCCATTGAAACAGATGACCCCAATCATAGTTTTGTGCAAAAAAAACGCAGAGCAGAATCTCGACAAGTTTAAAGATGCCGGATGCAACGACTGCATGACCGACCCTTCAGATATAATTGAAGCATCCGCTATCTTGAAAAAATGGTTATATTTTTAGTTTAAATCAAAAGTTATCGCCACAAAAGGAGCTTATTCCAATGTTTCCAGAAGAACGACCCAGAAGACTAAGGCAAAACAGTTCGTTAAGGTCTCTTGTCAGAGAAACGGAGCTGCAGATATCTCATCTGATATATCCTTACTTTGTCATGCCAGGTTCTGGCATTAAAACCGAGATTGAGGCAATGCCAGGTTGTTACCGTTTTTCAATAGATACGCTCGTCGAAGATGCAAGGGAAACTTTTGACATGGGCATCCCGGCAGTAATACTCTTTGGCCTTCCAGAAAAAAAGGATGAACGCGGCTCTGAAGCATGGTCACCCAAGGGAGTAGTACAGAAAACCATTGCTGAGCTGAAAAGGACAGTCCCTGAACTTTTAGTCATCACAGATGTCTGCATGTGTGAGTACACATCACATGGCCACTGCGGACTGCTTAAAAAAAACAAGATAGACAATGACTCCACAGTGGAAATGCTTGCTAAAATTGCCCTGTCCCATGCCAGGGCTGGGGCAGATCTTGTAGCGCCATCAGACATGATGGATGGACGAATTGGGGCAATACGCGAGGAGCTTGACGAAAATTCTTTTGAACACATTGCAATCATGTCATATGCTGTAAAATACTCATCGAGTTTTTATGGACCATTTCGCGAAGCAGCAGACTGTGCGCCAGGTTTTGGCGACAGATCCTCATATCAGATGGACCCAGCCAACAAACGTGAGGCCCTGAAAGAGGCGTCTCTTGACATGCAGGAAGGAGCTGACATCCTGATGGTAAAACCTGCTATGGCATATCTTGACATTATCCATATTTTAAACCAGGAATTTTACCTGCCTATTGCCGCCTATCAGGTCAGCGGGGAGTACTCAATGATAAAAGCTGCGGCTCAAAAGGGATGGATTGATGAAAAAAGGGTTATGGCAGAATCCCTTATCTCCATAAAAAGAGCAGGAGCAGACATAATCCTGACATATTTTGCAAAAGAATACGCTCGCCTAAAAGGATAACTAAATGAAAATAGGAACAGACACCATCGTAAATCTAAGCTATAAATTCAACGTGGAAGCAACAGAGCTGCCCTTGCAGATGCAACAAGAGTTTAACATGCAATTTCTCTTTGGCAGAGAAAGGGTACTGCCAGCTATAGAACGGACAATTGCAGGTCTTACTGAAAATGATTCTTTTTCTGTAATAATCCCATGCCAGGAAGCCTTTGGAGAATATGATCCTGATCTTGTAAACGAAATACCTATCACCTCAATCCAGGAGCCTTCGAAACTTAAAAAAGGCGCTATTTTTGAAGGAACAGGGCCAGGAGGAAGGCCTATAGCCTTTATAGTAAGGGATATCAAGGAAGAATCCATTGTTGCAGACTTCAACCATCCCGCAGCAGGAAAAGACATCACTTTGTCAGGAAAAATCAACGAAGTAAAACCTGCATCCTTTCTAGACATCATGGCTGCCATGAAAATGTCAGATAATAAAGGCGGTGGCTGAGCCTGTTAATTTCCATGCTGCAGGGACTGCGGCGCAATCAATGTGAAAAAACTACAATCAGACTTGACACCACATATAATCAAAAAAGTAACCTTGTTTATCCGGAAATACCAGATGATAAGCAGCGGCGACAGAGTCTTGGTAGCAGTATCTGGAGGCATAGACTCTGTATGTCTGCTAAATATTTTGCAATCAATCAAGAAAAAACTGAATATACAGTTAGAAGTAGCACACTTGAATCACATGCTACGAGGAGAAGAAGCTGAAAGAGACGCATCTTTTGTACAACAGCTCTGTAATAATTATCAGATACCACTTCATCTTCAAAAAACAAATATTAAAGAGAAATCAAAAGGAAGATCACTGCAAGATATAGCACGACAAATTCGTTATGATTTTTTGCTTGCAACGAAAAACAACTTCTGTTGCACAAAAATAGCAACAGCGCACACAGGAACTGATCAGGCAGAGGAAATACTCATAAGACTCATAAGAGGAACCAGTATGTCTGGATTAAGTGGTATAAAACCAAAGAGAGCAGACTGTATAATTCGACCTTTGCTTATACTTACAAGACAAGAGATTTTAGCTTACGCACAAAAAAATAATATAGAATTTGTTGAAGATTCGTCAAACAACAGCTTAAAATACCAGAGAAACAAGGTAAGGCAAAAATTGTTGCCAATTATGGAAAATTTCAACAAATCTTTTGTAAAAAACACTTCAAATTTAGCTGAAATACTTTATGAAAACGAAGAGTTTATGGAGGATGAAACAAATATTGCAGAAAAACAATGCAAAATAGGGACAAATGCTATAGATATCGAAAAACTAAGTAAAATTCATCCGTCAATAAGAAAAAGAATTTACAGAAATTTAATTATAAAATCAACGGGAAGCGGAGGAACAGTTACATCTAATCATCTATCAAAAATAGACGAAATTGCCATGAATACAAATCAGTATTCTGCTTATTGCCTGCCTAATAAAACTGTTGTTATGAGAAAGCAAAATTATATCTATTGGCAAACAACAGAACGAGGCAAAATTGAACATAATTTTACCATACCTGACAATTCACCTCTTATCAGAATAACAGCACAAGGTGTGTGGGATATCCCATGGTCAAAAAAAAAATTGATTATTGAAGAGGTTAGGCTTAATCAATCGCTAAAAAACAATGACGATATATCAACAAACAGAATGCTTTATCTTGATGGTGGCAAGATAGATTTTCCAGTTTTTATACGCCAGAGAAGACATGGTGATATGTTTATGCCTTTTGGATCACAAAAGGAGAGACATCTAAAACATTTTTTAAACTCAAAAAAAATCCCGCTTCATGATAGAAATTCGCTTGCAGTCATGACCAGCGACAACGCTATTGTGGCTGTGCTTGGAGTGGAAATATGTGATTCTCTCAAGGTAACAAATGAAACAAAAAAAATTTTGAGAATAAGTTTAAATTAAAACAGGAGGCTTCAAACTTGAACAATATAAATGTATTTCTGAAAAACCTTTCGCTTTGGTTAATAATAGGGCTTGTCGGGATATTTTTATATAATATCTTCAACTCGCCACAAAAAAATCTGCAAATTAAAGAGATATCCTACTCAGACTTTCTGAGCAATGTTGAAAAAGGAAAAGTCTCAAAGGTACACCTCATGGACAATGTCATCTCTGGCAGCTTTATTAATCAGGAACAGTTTACGACTGCAATGCCTATCAATGACACAGATGCATTGAAATTATTAAAAGAACATAATGTAGAACTTTCAGTAAAAGCGCATGAGGAACAACCGCTTTACATGAATATCCTTATTTCCTGGTTTCCAATGCTCTTGCTGATAGCTGTCTGGATTTTTTTTATGCGACAGATGCAGATGGGGGGTGGGAACAGACCTATGGCGTTTGGAAGAAGCAAGGCCAAACTTCTATCGCAACAAAACATAAAGGTAACATTTGCAGATATTGCGGGCATTGAAGAGGCAAAGGAGGAACTCTTCGAGATAGTATCCTTTTTAAAGGACTCTCAAAAATTCACCAGGCTTGGTGGCCGTATCCCCAAAGGAATGCTACTTGTTGGCCCACCAGGCACAGGAAAAACACTGCTGGCCAAGGCAATCGCAGGAGAAGCTGATGCCCCATTTTTCAGCATCAGTGGTTCTGATTTTGTTGAAATGTTTGTGGGAGTAGGAGCTTCACGGGTCAGGGACCTTTTTACACAGGCCAAAAAAAACGCCCCTTGCATCATATTTATTGATGAAATAGATGCAGTTGGAAGACATAGAGGTGCCGGGCTTGGAGGTGGCCACGATGAAAGGGAACAAACTCTTAACCAGCTCCTTGTGGAAATGGATGGATTTGAATCTGCAGAAGCTGTCATTGTAATAGCAGCAACAAACAGACCTGATGTGCTTGATCCAGCACTTTTAAGGCCAGGAAGATTTGATCGCCAGATTCTGGTTTCACCCCCTGACGTAAAGGGAAGGGAAGAGATACTGAAGGTTCATGCAAAAAAAATTAAATTTGCTGAGGAAATAGACCTTTCAGTTATTGCCAAAAGCACACCTGGATTTTCCGGTGCGGATTTGGAAAATCTTGTCAATGAGGCAGCTCTTCTGGCCGCCCGTCAGGAAAAAGAATCTGTAAGCTTGGATGATTTTGAAAAGGCAAAAGACAAGGTTCTTATGGGCGCTGAAAGAAAAAGTCTTGTGCTTTCTGAAAAAGAAAAACGAATCACAGCGTATCATGAAGCAGGCCATGCGCTTGTTGCAAAACTTTTGCCTGGCGCTGATCCTGTTCACAAAGTTACAATCATACCACGCGGAAGCGCCCTTGGCCTGACACAACAGCTTCCCCAGGATGACCGGCACACCTATCCCAAAAACTACCTGCTTAACAATCTCGCCATACTGATGGGAGGAAGGGTAGCAGAAGAAATAGTAATGAATGAACAGACAACTGGGGCAGGAAATGACATTGAAAGGGCATCTTCTGTCGCCAGAAAAATGGTATGCGAATGGGGCATGAGTGATGCAATTGGACCTGTTGCATTTGGGAAAAAGGAGGATCATATATTTTTGGGCAAAGACTTCGGCCAGGTAAAGGACTACAGCGAAGAAACTGCCAGAAAAATAGATGAAGAGATCAGAAAAATTGTCACAGATGCGCACCAAAAAGCATATGACTTGATCTCTAACTCAATAGATTGCCTACATCAACTTTCAAAAGAACTTCTGGAAAAAGAATCTCTTGATGCCAAAATGATAGACGACATAGTAATCAAATACGCTAAAACAAACTAATCTGAAACTGATAATATGACCGGTTTTTCACACTCCCCTCGTATAATGGCTATAATAAACGCTACCCCAGATTCTTTTTCTGATGGAGGAAAGCATAAAAACCTCAACGATGCTGTAAACTGGGCTTTACAGCTTGCAGAAGAAGGGGCGGATATTCTTGACATTGGTGGGGAGTCCTCCCGGCCATTTTCTGAACCTGTTCGTGTTGATGAAGAACTAAGCAGGGTTATCCCTTTGATAAAATCTATAAGACAAAAAACAAACCTGCCTATCTCTATTGACACGACAAAGGCTGAAGTGGCAAAAGAGGCAATATTTGCAGGGGCAAATATGATCAATGACATTTCAGCTCTGCGTTTTGACCCTATCATGGCTGAAACAGTCGCACAACACCAATTGCCTGTGGTGATAATGCACATGCTTGGAACCCCTAAGACGATGCAGAAATCGCCATACTATGAGGATGTCATCTTGGATATTCTTAATTTTTTTGACGAAAGAGTCTCATTTGCTCTTTCACAAGGGATAGACAAACATAATATCTTGCTTGACCCTGGGATTGGATTTGGAAAAACTACTGAGCATAACCTGAAAATCCTGAACCATCTCGACCAATTCAAAAAAACAGGGTTTCCACTACTAATAGGACTTTCCAGAAAGGCTTTTCTTGGAACAATTACAGGTGAGAAAGAACCCTCCAACAGAGATATTGAAACTCTCTGCGCAAATATCTGGGCAATAATGAAAGGTGCCGACATCCTCAGGGTTCACAATGTAAGGCAATGCAAAAAAGCCATTCAGATTATTGACGCTATTAAAAAAGAAATGGTGACTGATGGAAGCGCTTAATAGATATCTAAGCACACTACGGTGGCAGGATATACTTGATATAATAGTTGTAAGCTATATTATTTACAGAATAATCCTTCTAGTAAAGGGTACAAGGGCTGTGCAGATGGCATCAGGGCTTGCAGTGCTTGTACTGATATATTTTGTAGCAAGAGAACTGGAACTACTGACGCTTCACTGGCTTCTTGGAACTATCCTGAGTTCGTTATTTATATTGATTATTATAATATTTCAAGACGATATCAGGCGAGTTTTAATGCAAATGGGGCAAACTCCATTTACAAAGACAAAAGCAAAAACATTTCAGGCAATAGAAGAAATAGCAAAAGCAGCAGCAATCTTTTCCGAAGATAAAATTGGAGCATTGGTAATCATAGAAAGAGAGGTGGGCCTTGGCGACTATGTAGCAACAGGGATAAAACTTGATGCTGAAGTAACGAGATATCTCCTTGCAACAATTTTTTATAAAGGCACATCTCTCCACGATGGCGCTGTAATAATACAAAACGGGAAAATAAGCTCTGCTGCAAGCATGCTTCCACTTACTACCAATCCAGATGTAAGTCGAAGATTGGGAACAAGACACAGGGCAGCTATAGGAATAACAGAACAAACAGATGCTGTAGCAATTATAGTTTCAGAAGAAACAGGCAATATATCTGTAGCTATAGGTGGAAAAATTACAAGAGAGATAGACATTAATACACTTAGACGTATTCTCTATAACGCTTTTTCCTATAATGAAAAAGATAAAAACTGGTGGAAGCGGAGATTTAGTTAGAGATGGCTTCTAAATTATTCAAAAGTGATCTAATATTAAAAATACTCTCATTATTATTTGCTGTAATACTATGGTTCTTTGTGGTGGCAGAGCAAAAGGCAGAAATTTCCACATCTATTCCTATAGAACTAATCAATCTCCCTAAAGACATTATTGTTTCAAGTGATCTGCCATCACAGATAGACATAAGAATATACGGACCTAGAAGCAGATTACGAGAACTGTCGGCACAAAATCTATCATATATTTTAGATATGAAAACTGCTTTTCCTGGAGAAAGCACATATCATATAACACCTGATGTATTAACAATACCTGCAGGTCTTAAAATTACAAGGATACATCCAAGTGAACTTAAACTCAATATCCAACGTCTTATTACAAAAAGCGTAACAATAAAACCAAAACTTATAGGTGAAATAGAAAAAGATTTTAAAATAGATTCAATAACAGTAGATCCTAAAACAATTAAAATTTCAGGACCAGAGGATCTAATACACAACATTAAGGAATTACACACAACACCTGTAACAATAAACAATATATCAGAAGAGTTCACACAAAAGGTCGGTATTGACTTTCCTCAATCAATCATATCAGAAAATAATTTTTTAACTGCAACCATAAAACTAAAAGTCAGCCCCATTATTGAAACAAGAACAAAATCAATCCCGATAGTTCTTGATAACAAAAACATATCTTACTGGCCAAAAAATATTAACTGTGAAATCGAAGGACCTATAAAAGTATTAAATGAAATCGACACAAAAAACGTTTTAGTTTCAATAGAAACAAAAAATCTATCAAAAGGCTTGCATAAAATTACACCTAAACTTGAAATTAATCTAACCAATTGCGTAATAAAAAAATGCAATCCAGATAAAATAAACATACAGGTCAGGAAAAATTTACCTTGAAAAAACTATTCGGAACAGATGGCATTAGAGGACTTGCCAATAAATATCCAATGACAGCCGAAGTTGCCACACAGATTGGCTTGGCTGTTTCATATTTATTCAGAAACACCACCCAAAAACACAAAAAGATACTAATAGGGAAAGATACCAGACTTTCATGCTATATATTTGAAAACGCGCTGGCTGCCGGTATATGCTCAATGGGTGTTGATACCTTATTTGTAGGGCCAATGCCGACACCTGCGATTGCATTCCTAACTTCAAGCATGAGGGCTGATGCAGGAATAGTTATATCCGCATCCCACAATCCATTTTACGATAACGGAATTAAGATATTTTCAGGCAATGGCTTCAAGCTTGACGATGAAATTGAATACAAAATAGAACAACTTCTTGATACTGATATACTACTTAACAACAGACCAAGAGAAAAAGAAATTGGAAAGGCATACAGAATAGAAGATGCAAACGGCAGATACATAGTTTTTCTAAAAAATACCTTTCCAAAAACACTTACACTGGAAGGTATAAAAATAGTGCTTGATTGTGCAAACGGAGCGGCCTATAAAGTAGCTCCATCAGTGTTTGAAGAACTCGGCGCTGATGTCATTAAGATCGGAATAACACCTGATGGAACGAATATAAATAGCAATTGCGGCGCGCTTTATCCTGAATTGATAAAATCAGAAGTAATAAAAAACAGAGCTGATATTGGAATAGCTTTCGATGGCGATGCTGACAGATTAATCGTAGTTGATGAAAAGGGTAATATTATAGATGGCGATCATATTTTAGCAATTTGTGCTAATAACTTAAAAATTAAAAACAAATTAAATAAAAACACTGTAGTTTCTACTGTTATGAGCAACATAGGACTTGAAATTTTTCTTAAGGAAAATGGTATAAAATTATTACGAACAAAGGTTGGAGATAGGTATGTTGTTGAATCAATGAAAAACAATGACTACAACCTTGGAGGTGAGCAATCAGGACATATTATATTTTTAGACCATAACACAACAGGAGATGGAATACTAGCAGCGCTGCAATTACTCGGCATAATGATATCTAATGAAAAACCTATTTCTGAGCTTGCAGCTTCAATGAAATCATTACCTCAAATACTTCACAACATTAAAACATCAAAAAAAACAGATCTATCTACCATAGAAGGACTTCCAAAAATAGAAAAAAAAGTGCTTAAGGAACTCGGTAAAAACTCAAGAATTTTAATAAGAAATTCAGGAACAGAGCCCTTAATAAGAATAATGGTCGAAGGTGAAAATGAGGATAAAATTAAACATGCTGTGAATATATTAACTGAATATATTAAATCAAATTGTCTATAGGTTTAACTCCAATATATCTATAACTTCATAATGATGTTCTATATAATAATCCGCATCTAATTTTTTATTTTTATATGCTACAAAATCTATATCTGCTGATTTAGCTGTATGTTCGTCTATATATGAATCACCTATAAACAATACCTCATTATTAACCAAATTAAACGAATTCATTAAAAGAAAAAGACCTTCTGAATCAGGTTTAGGTTTGACATCCAATGCACATAAAATCATATCGAAATAATTCGTAAACCCCATGAGCTTCATAAGTTCAATAGTGGTCGTAGTTCTGTTTGTAAAAACAGCAGTTTTTACAGGCGGCCTTATTTTAGATATAACTTCTTTAATCCCTGGCTCTGGTATGTGATAAGGTAAATAAGAAAAATAATCCATGGATGATAACATATCCTTTGCTTCGCCAAGTTTTTCCTGATAATTACTAAAAAGAAACTCTACTGACTGTATTGCGGTATGGCAATGTACAAAGTCAAGTTCTTCTTCAGACATTAACTGTCTACCAATTTTAGATAATAAATCATTATAAAACAATCTATTAGACTCTTTTGAATCAACCAGCACCCCATCGCAATCATAAACAATCAATGAATATTTCATAACTTATGTTTAATGTTTTTCAATTTAAATCCCTTTAAAGTCTTAACATTCATGTTTTTGGATTGTATGAGAACCTTATGGGTTTCTCCCATCCCCTGTGGAAAAATCAATGCTTTTATCCCTGCAAGCTCAGGCGAAAAAGGGGTTATTTCTGGATAAAGCGTTTTCAGTATTATTTCGAAATCAAGCGCTGCCAAAAAAGCCCATTGATTTGTATAACCAACAGTATTAAGACCAACCTCACTGCCCCATGTTGAAAGATCAGAAAAATTTACATGAGATGTAATATCTTGTTCACCAGGGTTTTGCAAAATATCATCTGTTACAACATGCGATTTATAAGACAACAATGTTCCTCTATTTCTGACCGGGCTGAAGTACTCTGACCTTACATAACCATAATCAATAGTTAAAACAAAACCCTTCTTTATTTTTTTAGATAACATATCTAAAAAAATTTTTATCTCAAGATTAACTTCTGTCTGATAATCATCAGATTTTATCTCAAATTGAGAGAGATAATTTAATATCTCTTTATTTGTTATAGCTGTATTTTTAAAACAAAACCTACTATTATTATATGTAACAGCCAATTCATAATAAAAATCCCTTACTTTTTTTACTAAAAAAACAGGAAATGAATCCAAAAGTTCATTTGATATAAAACAGCCGTTAACCTCTGGCATATCCTCAATTTTATCAAACCAAACAACCTTGCCAGATATATTTCCTAAAATCTTCTTTTGATATTCAATATATTTTTTATTAGGTTCAATAATTACATATAAAATTTTATCATAAAAATCATATTTACTCAAGGCATGCAAAATATCATAAGCAAGGTAACCAGCCCCTGCCCCCATTTCAACAATTGTCATTTCAGGAACCTGCAACAGACTCCAAAATTCTTCTATTTGATTTGCAAGCAATGCACCAAAAAGTCTGTTCGAGTGCGGTGACGTGACAAAATCGCCATTAACTCCTATTGGAGGTATGCTTCCTCGATAATAGCCATATTTATCGTGATACAAACAGATGTCCATGAAATCACGAAATGAGATATGACCATTTTTTAAGATTTGTTCCTTGATTAAATCTGCAAGTATGGATGACATAATAGATTTGTGTTATAGTTTATTATTTGTTGATAATCAATATGCAGCTTGTTAAAAAAACAAATGGCGTTTTTTATTTTTTAAGATAAAAACAATATTACCTAAATTTTACTAACATATATTTTTCTGAAAATTCAATAAGTTATACTTATAATAACAAGATAAACAATATTATTAATTATAGTTTTTATATATAAGGAGATAAAATTATGATAGAACTGTTGGTCAATAAAAAAGATGTACTGGAGCCACTTGCACAACTTCAAAGCATAGTTGATCGAAAATCAAATATAACAATAATACATAATGTTCTTTTGGTTACAAAGGACGATTTACTTGAAATTTCAGCAACTGATTTAGAGATAAATATTAAGGCAAATGTTAAATGCAAGGTTAAAAATCATGGTCAAATAACAGTTAATGCAAAAACATTATTTGAAATAATAAAAGAATTTCCTTCAGATAATTTAATATTTTTTGAAATGGATAATTTTTGGATTAAAATAACAGGAAATAATGAAGAAATTGAGTACAAAATAGCAGGGCTTCCAGCTGATAATTTTCCAACGTTTCCTGCCCCTCAAAATGAGGTCATCATAGAAATCGAAACAGAGATACTTAAAGAAATGATTGATAGAACTATAACTATGATAGCAATAGAAGACCAAGGAAAAAAAATAGCGTTAAATGGTATTTTATGTGAAAATATTACCATTGATGGGGGATCATTTTTAAGAATGGTAAGTTCAAATGGATATAGATTGAGCATGATAGATAAACAAATTATTTTTAAAAACAATTTAGATAAACAAATTATTTTTTCTAAAAAAGGAGCAAACGAGCTGAAAAAACTCTGTGATACTTCTGAAAGATTGGATATTGGAGTTGAGGATAATTTCTGCTATATAAAAAATGATAAATACGAATTAAATATAAGATTAATTGAGGATAAATTTCCTGATTACAGATTAATTATACCGACTAACTTTTCTAAGATAATAACAATAAATAAGACAGATTTACTTAATTGTTTAAGACGATTGGTGATATTAACAGATGATATTTATTCTTCTGTAGCAGTAACATTTGAAAATAACAAAATTATATTAGAAACAATAAATACAAAAGTGGGAATGGCAAAGGAAACAATAAAAATCGATTACACTGATGAAAATTTGAAAATGATATGGAATGGAAGAGATTTAATTAGTATTTTAAGTTTAATAAAATCCAATGAAATAAATTTGAAAATTAATACTACTAAAACACCATGTGTCATAACTGAAAGAGATAATAATGATTATTTAGCTTTATTTATGCCAATTACATTAACTGGAGATAATAATGAATAATTATAAAGCTGATAATATAAAAGTTCTATCAGGTCTATCAGCTGTAAGAAAACGACCTGCAATGTATATAGGTAATATAGGAATTGAAGGATTGCATCATCTGGTTTATGAAGTTATTGATAACAGTATAGATGAAGCTATGGCAGGTTTTTGCAATTTTATAAAAATAACTTTGCATGAAGATAATTTTGTAACAATAGAGGATAATGGAAGAGGTATACCAACTGACATTCATCCTGTTGAAGGAATATCAGCGCTGGAGTTGGTTCTTACAAAACTGCATGCTGGAGGAAAATTTGATCATCAAACATATAAGGTATCTGGTGGACTTCATGGAGTAGGAATTTCTGTGGTTAATGCATTATCAGACTATCTGGAAGTAATAGTGCACAAAGAAGGAAAAATATTTAAACAAACCTTTAGCAAGGGAGATCCAACAAGCAAAGTTGATATTATAGGAAATACATCTAAAACTGGAACAATAGTTAAGTTTAAACCAGATAAGGATATTTTTACTGAAGGAATAGATTTACAATATGAAATATTGCAGGCAAGAACCAGAGAACTGGCGTTTCTAAATCCAAATGTAAAAATTCAAATAATAGATGAAAGAACAGGGTTATCTTCAGAGTTTCATTTTAAGGGAGGTATTAAGTATTTTGTAGAATACTTAAATAAAAATAAAAAGTTGATATATGAGTCACCAATTTATATTTATGGTGAAAAAGATAATATATCTGTAGAGATAGCTTTTCAATATAACGATACATATTCTGAAAAACTATTAAGTTACGTTAATAACATAAGAACAAAGGAAGACGGAACTCATGTATCTGGATTCAGGCAGGCTTTGACAAAGTGTATAAACAAATATGCAAGCGAAGATATTATCCCAAAGAAATTACAGGAAAAAATGGAGGGTGATGATTTAAGAGAAGGTTTGGTTTGCGTAATATCTGTTAAGGTTCCTAATCCGCAGTTTGAAGGTCAGACAAAAGCGAAACTTGGCAATAGTGAGGTAAGATCTGCAGTATCGTCAATCGTTTTTGATAATCTGTCTGCGTATCTTGCTGAAAATCCTGTGGTAGCCAAGAAAATTTTGCTGAAGGTTGTGGAAGCTGCAAGGGCTAGGGAAGCTGCAAGGAGGGCAAAAGAGCTTGCCAGAAAAAGTTCTTCAGGAACTGATACAATGAGCCTTGCTGGAAAGCTTGCAGAATGCCAGGAAAAAGATCCTTTTAAAAAGGAAATTTTTCTTGTTGAGGGAGATTCTGCTGGTGGAAGTGCAAAACAGGGTAGGGATAGAAAATTCCAGGCCATCTTGCCTTTAAGAGGTAAGATAATGAATGTTGAAAAATCCAGGTTTGACAAGATATTGAGCAGTGAAGAAATAAGAAATCTAATTTCTTCTCTTGGCACAGGTATAGGAGCGGAAGATTTTGATATAAATAAAATAAGATATCATAAAATTATTATCATGACTGATGCCGATGTAGATGGCGCTCATATCAGGACACTTTTGTTGACTTTTTTTTACAGACAGATGTATGAGGTTATTGAAAAAGGTTACCTTTATGTGGCTCAACCTCCACTTTACAGGGTGGCTTATGGAAAAAACAGTGAGATTTTTTTAAAAAACGAACAGGACATGAATAGTTTTATTTTTCATCGCACTCTTAAGGAAATGTCTGTTGAATATAATGGTACCATATTGAAAGATGAGGCGTTTGAGCTTTTTTTTCTTGAATTGTCCGAGTATGTAACTTTGACTGAGGAGTTGAATAAAAAAGGATTATCTTTAGATTTATGTAAGTTGTTGTATGAGATAGGTTTTAACTCCCAGGTTAAATGTGAAGACAAGGGGTTTATGTCTGATGTTTATAAAAAATTGAAACTGTCTGGTTTTTCAGTAGATGACATGGAAGAAATTGTTTTTGACGAGGAGGTTAAAACCTACAGGCTTTCAATCAAAAGTCAAAGTGATTCACATTTGTTTGTCACAATAGGCTGTGAGTTGTTTTCAGACAGTTCATATCGTAAATTTTTGAAACTATATGGAAAATTATTAACAATACTTTCATCTGAGATAAATCTTGTTTATAAAGACAATAAGGCTCAAACTTTCAGCGATCCTGTAGAAATGTTTTTTTATATTAAAAATACAGCAATGAAAGGCATATCTGTCCAGAGATATAAAGGTCTTGGAGAGATGAACCCTGGCCAGCTATGGGAGACCACTATGGATCCTATTAAAAGGACTTTGATGCAGGTGACAGTAAAGGATGCAGACGAAGCAGAGCGTTTATTTACTACTCTTATGGGTGAAAAAATTGAACCGAGAAGAGATTTTATTCAGACACATGCGCTTGAGGTAAAGGAGTTGGATATTTAAATGGGTGGAAATACCTTTGGAAAATTTTTTTCAGTGACAACATGGGGTGAATCTCACGGTCCTGCTCTTGGAGTGGTTGTTGATGGGTTTCCTCCAGGTCTTCCTTTGTCAGAAGAAGTCATACAGGTTGAGCTGGATAAAAGAAGGCCTGGCGCCGGAGGTATATCCTCAACTCCAAGAAAGGAGTCTGACAGGGTGGAACTGCTTTCTGGTGTGTTTGAAGGGGTTACAACTGGCACAAGCATAAGTATGTTGGTCAGAAATCAGGATGCCAAGAGCTCATCCTATGAACACCTGAAAGAGATATTTCGTCCTGGTCATGGCGATTTTACCTATTGGAAAAAGTATGGGATACGGGATCACAGAGGTGGAGGTCGCTCTTCAGGAAGAGAAACAGTTGCAAGGGTTGCTGCAGGGGCTGTTGCAAAGGTATTGCTTGATAAACATAATGTAGATGTTATAGCTTATACTTATTGCTATGGCGGTGTCTGTGTGAAACAGGTGGATTTGAACCATATCAATATCAATCCATTTTTTACACCAGATTTAGAATTGGTTGAAACCTTTGAGGGTCTTGCTAAGCAAGCAAGGGCTGAAGGAGACTCCCTTGGAGGTGTTGTAGAAATAATAGTAAAAGGAGCGCCTGCAGGACTTGGTGAGCCTGTTTTTGACAAACTGGATGCGGATTTGGCCAAGGCGCTTATGTCTATTGGCGCAGTGAAAGGTGTTGAAATAGGAAGCGGATTTTCCTCTGCTGCTATGAAAGGTTCGCAAAACAACGATCAGATGGATGCCAATGGGTTTTTAACAAATAATTCAGGCGGAATTCTTGCCGGAATATCAAATGGTGACGATATCGTATGCAGGGTTGCTGTTAAACCTATACCATCCATTAACAAATTGCAGAAAACTACAGATACATCAGGCAATGAGTGCGAGATTGTTGTTGGGGGAAGGCATGACGTTTCAGCAATTCCAAGGATAGTGCCTGTTTGTCAGGCAATGGTACGGTTGGTTATTGCGGACCATTTTTTGAGGCAAAAGGCTATACAGTGAAAATAAAGCCAATAATAGGCATCATTGGCGGCCAGGGCAGGATGGGGAAATGGTTTGTCAATTTTTTCAGACAGAGACAGTTTGAAGTGTTAATATCAGATATTAACACTAAACTTTCAAGTGTAGAGCTTGCCAGGGTTTGTGATGTTATTCTTATTTCTGTGCCTATGGAAGTATTTGAGGAAATTGTCAGGAAAACAGCTCCATTTATGCGCAGGGAAGCCTTTTTGACAGATATCTGTTCCCTGAAACAAAAGCAGGTAGAGTGTATGCTTCAATATGCTGTCTGTGAAGTAACAGGTACCCATCCTCTTTTCGGGCCAGCAGAGGAATCAATTAAAGGCCGAAGGGTGGCTTTGTGCAGGGGTAGAGGTGAGAAGTGGTTTGATTGGTGGAAATCGTTACTTTCTTCAGAGGAGGCGCTTGTTTTTGAGTTGTCACCTCAGGAACATGATTTCTATATGGCATGGGTACAGGCGTTAAACCATTTTATCCTTGTTGGCATTGGAAAGTCACTTAAAGAAAAACAAATAGATATTAATAAATTGAGAATGGTTGCTACTCCGAGTTTTGAGAGGCAGATGGAGATTGTGTCAAGGCTTGTTTATCAGGATCCCAAGCTTTATTCAACTATACAAATGTCCAATCCATATACCTTAACAGTGCTTGACACTTTTATGGATAATCTTGACAGACTGTTTGCTACTATAAAAATGCAGGATGATCAGAAATTTATAGATATTTTCAGACAGGTTCAGGATTATGCAGGAGGGTTGTGTGACTGAGTGCATACATGAAACTGAAAATGGCATATACCTGAATGTGCATGTGCAGCCAGGGGCTTCCAAAGAAGGCGTGTGTGGTCTGCATGGAGATGCGATTAAGCTGAAGGTCAGGGCGCAAGCCAGGGAAGGGGAGGCAAATAATGCCTGCATTAAGATGCTTTCAGATATGTTAAAGGTACCTCGCTCATCCATGGAGATAACCATGGGTTATCAATCTCGCTCAAAGCGCATTTTTATTAAAGGCGTAGCGATGCAGCATGTTAAAGAGTCTTTAAATATATGACAGAACCCGCTGATGAAAGTCCTAATCCAACAGGTTTTTCAAAATCAGATTATCGTTCAATTTTTGTAGCAATTTTGCTTGTATTGGTATTTAGCATGAGAAAAGGTACGCCAGAAGAGGTTGTTGTGTTGTTACTGAAGCAATTATGGGCTTATTTTATTTATAGTATTGCAACAGTTCTGATTGTTATAGGTTTAACCAAAAAAATGTTTAAATATAAGCCCACGAAACCTCAAATAGTCAAGTGGGCTTTTTATTTTGCGGCTTTTTGTGCTATAAGTCAGTTTTTGCACGAACTGTACTTGTTTTTTACTGGGCATATTGTAGCAAATTGATTTATTTATATGTATAAAACCATTGTCTTAACCCTTTCATCCATAGAAAGGAGTCGCCTTTTTTTTCTTTATTGTTTTGCCTTTTTTTCGCTTATTAGCAATACTTTTGCTGAATTGTTCTTACTTCTTTTTTGCTTGTTATGTGTTGTTGATAGTAAGTTTTGGCAAGGCATTAAGAATGATAATGTTTTTATTTTTTCCTCTTTTTTTCTAATCTATATCTTTTTCAGGTTTGGTTTTGATCTTTATTGTAATTCTTTTTTTTCTAAAGAAGTTATCAATGATTGTTTGTCATTTTTTCGTAGTTTTTTGTTTTTTTGTGTAGGCTATGTGATAGCCTTTGATTTGAAACGTTTTAAATTTGTTGTTGTTTTAATGTTTATAGGTATGATTATTGGTGTTGTAGTAAATCCAGATATCCTGAAACTGCCAGAGATATGGAATGGTAGGCGTACAGGGTTTCATATAAAAATTACTTCATTTGCACTTTATTGTGATGTTGCTGTGTTAGCGCTTATTTGTTTTTCTTCTGATGTAATAAGTTTTTTTGATTACAATGTGTTAAACAATATGAAATATATTTTTTTGATCGTAAGCGTATTGATCTTTGGTCAACTTCTTATCTTTACAAGGTCAAGGTCAAGTTGGCTTGCTTTGATAGTAGTTCTACCTTTTATTTTTTTGAATAAACTTAGCAGCTCACCACTTTTTAATTTTAAGAAAAAAAATGTTGTTTTGTGTGGAGTTGTTTTTTCTACAGTTATTTTGTGGATTGGATTTAATGCTTCAAATATCCAAGGTAGGGTATATGAGGAGTTTAAAAGTATTTATTCTGTCTATAAAAATATTATAAATGCTGATTTCCAGCCCCACTTATCCCCCTCCGCCTCTATAGATTATAGATATAATCTTTTTTTATTTGGTGTTCAAAAGATTAGCGAAAAGCCTTTGTTTGGTTGGGGGGCGACGTCAACTAAAGAGCTTGTTAGAAAAAGTGGCGTGACGTTTCTTATGCACTCAGATTTTAAAGGTGGGATAGATTGGCTTGACCATCTGCACAATACATATCTTGAAATAATGGTTAGATTCGGAGTCGTTGGGTTAATTCCTTTTGTTGGAATGTTGTGGGTATTGATGTTTCGATTGTTAATTATCTTTAAGATAAAAGAGGTAAGGGAGTACGTTTTTTTTTCTGCTGCTTCTTTGGCGGTCATTTTAATCTGGAGTTTTTTTGATTTTAGGTTGTTACACCCACATATTCGTTATTTTTGGATTTTGATTTTAGGTGGGACGTGGGCAGTTGGTAAGCTATCTGAAAATTCAGAGGACAATATAGGGGGGTGCTTTGGACAGAAAGTTTAGAAAACCACGGGTTTGGTCAAATCAAGAGCTTAGAAAAGTTGCCCCCCTTTTTGGGGGCAGCATTGTTAATGTCTCTGGATGGAAGGACATGGATAAAGAGG
>DYLC01000053.1 GCA_020722285.1 Desulfobulbus propionicus
TGGATTGTAAGCTCAAGAAGGTCTGTGCTTTTTATCATACCGCCGCCGAAACTGACATGAATTACAGGGTGTTTCGTCTCCCAGTTCCAGTTTTTTTCCAGATATAACCCCTCAAAATATGCCCTGTTTCCAAGAAAGGCGTGTTTTAACGTGCTTAGAAACAGGGATTTTCCAAATCTTCGTGGGCGGGAGAGGAAGAAATATCCACTTCCCTGTTCCACAAGCCTTGCCACAAGCGGCGTCTTGTCCACATAATAGAAGTCTTCTTCTGTTCTGATCTTGTCAAAGCTCTGTATGCCGATGGGGAGTTTTTTCATATTATAGTCTGCCTTTTCTCTGCCTGATAACTAATTCTACTCCGACACATAATACTACTCCGACAATTTACATTTTTAGGACCGAAGAGAGTGAAAAAACTTCCCGTTCAGAGGCTTATCTGCAAGATTCCTCGTCGCTTGAGCTCCTTGGGATATCAATGTGTCTGAGTAGAACTAACTGGGTAACTAAAAAATATATCATGCGATATGATCACGTCAATGTAACGGATTTTCCGTTCTTCCAGCTACGCAATTTGGCGCGAGCATTTTCATATAGAGCAATGTAAGAGGTGTACTATTTTGCCTCAGCCCAGTTTGCCCCGATTCCAGTATCAACAACAAGAGGCACACCAAGCATAGTGACACCTTCCATGATTTTTTTAACCTGGCTTGCGACTAAAGGCGCATCCTTTTCCAGCGCCTCTATCACAAGCTCATCATGCACCTGTAAAAGCATTTTTGCATCGAGTGCGCTTTGATTCAGCCACCTGCTCACCTCAATCATGGCAAGTTTTATGATATCCGCTGCTGTTCCCTGAATTGGCGTATTGATCGCCATGCGTTCAGCCGCTTCTCTTACCGCCTTGTTTTCGCTGGCAAGCTCAGGCAGATATCGTCTTCTGCCAAAAAGCGTAGTTATGAACCCGTTCCTTCTTGCCTCAGCCTTCACTGTTTCCATATAGGCTTTAACACCTGGATATTGTCTGAAATAGCTCTCAATAAACTTTTTTGCCTCTTTCTGGGTCACCCCGATATTTTTTGCAAGCCCGAATGCGCTCATGCCATAGACAATGCCGAAGTTGACTGTCTTTGCAAAACGTCTCATATCACTTGTGACATCAACCAGAGCCACGCCAAACACCTCTGATGCCGTCATGGTGTGGATGTCTCCATGTTTAAAAAAGGTCTGGCAAAGGGTCTCATCGCCGGAGTAATGGGCAAGTATCCGCAATTCAATCTGGGAGTAATCCGCAATCACCAATCTGCGGCCAGGAGGCGCAACAAAGACACGCCTTATTTGCCTGCCCTCCTCTGTCCGTATGGGGATATTTTGAAGATTAGGCTCGGAGGAAGACAACCTGCCTGTCGCAGTGACATCCTGGTTGAATGTGGTATGGATGCGTCCTGTGAGAGGATTTATGACGGTCTTCAGACCCTGGATATAGGTCGAGTGAAGCTTTGTGATATTCCGGTATTTGAGGATTTTTGAGGCTATTTCATAAGTGGCAGAGAGTTCAGTCAACACCTCGTTGTCAGTGGAAAAACCTGTTTTTTTGCGTGTTTTTTTCTGGGTTGGAAGCCCAAGCACATCAAACAGTATGTAGCCAAGCTGTTTGGGAGAGTTCAGGTTAAATGTCTGGCCTGCAAGGGCAAAAATCTCAGACTGAACTGTCTGGGCGATCTTTTCAAACTCCATATCAAGTCTATCCAGTTCAAACTTATCAACCAGCACACCGTAACCCTCCATTTCAGCCAGAATCGGCAGGAGAGGCATCTCAATTTCTTCAAAAAGCCCCTTCATTCCGGTTGTCTCAATGGCGGTCAGGGTTTTACTTTTTGCTGACAATAGCCATTTCGGATCTATAGCACGAAACGTATGGGATGTTGCAAGAAAAGGCAGGTGGCTGATCCGCTTGTCAAGCAGATACATGGCAATTTTCAGATCAAAAAAACTGCCATGAAGTTGAATGTCATGCGACAGCAAAACCTTCATGACCTCCTTCAAGTCTGTGCCTATAATTAGATCAAAACTGGAAAATATCTCTTTAAGGGCTGATGCCATTTTGCCTTTTGTATTCAGCGGTAGCACAAACACCTTTTCATCCTCAGGCCAGGCAAGACAGACAGCTTTTATCAGCCTTTCACCTCCATGCTCTATCGCCAGAGAGATGGCAACTTCAGAGCCTTCAGGCAGGACATCAAGCTCTGAGATGTCGTTTATCATTACAACCGCTGGCTCAGGCAGGTCAGATTCAAGGCCAAAGTCAAAACTTTTATCATGCAACTGAAAAAGGGGTTGCACATCTGTCTTTTTGGGAAAGTCTGCCGAGCTGTTTGTGTCATTTCTGTATATTGGGTTGTTTTTTTTACAAACATTCAGAATGTCCCTGCCGAGCTTTTCAAATTCAAATCTCTGAAAAAGGCCCTCAAGAAGTTCAATATCCATTTTTTTTCTATGAAACGCCTCAATATTTTCCTGTACGCAGACATCAGCGTTCAGAGAAACGAGCTTTTTCCATAATGGAAGCAATTCTGCTTTTTTTTCAAGTTTTTCCCTGAGAGTCTGTTTTTTTATCTGGTTAAGCCCGGACAACAGCCTGTCAAGAGAACTGAAGTCAGAAAGGAGAGCGGCAGCTGTTTTAGGCCCTATGCCTGCCACGCCTGGTATGTTGTCAGAGGCATCCCCGCATAGAGCCAGATAGTCCGCAACCTGTTCCGGCCAGATGCCGAGCCTGTCGAAAACCCCCTGTCGGTCGTAGGTTTCATCCTTCATCGGCTCCCATATTGTTACATCATCACTCACGAGCTGACAAAGGTCTTTGTCTCCTGAAACAATCAGTATCCTGGCCTTACCCTCCAGTTTTTTGACAACCGCGGCGATGATATCGTCAGCTTCAAAGCCCTGTTCCATCAATTGCGGAATGCCCAGGCCTTCTATAATCTCCTTGACGTATGGCACCTGCTGCCTCAGGTCGTCAGGCATGGCAGACCTGTTTGCCTTGTATTCTGCATACAGTTCATGCCTGAAGTTTTTCCCTGGTGGATCCCAGACTGCAACGATATAGTCAGGCGGAGACTGTTTGAGAATGCGCCACATCATGTTTGTTACACCATAAATAGCGCTGGTCGGAAAACCGCCTTTGGTTAATAAAGGTTGACGTATTGCGTGAAATGCCCGGTAAAGATAGGAACTTGCGTCAATCAACATCAGTTTCGGCAACTCAAGCCCTGGAAGATGATCCTGGATCATGGCAGTCCTTCAGTTTGAAAAAATCTCTTCGACTTTTTCAAAAAAAAATATATAGTGAGATGTTTGAAACTTCCATGCAGGATGTTTCATGCATGGACATATAAAAATTGCCTTTCAATTATTGGCAACGCCAATCTATTGCAGGGCGTTTTTGAGTGTTTCTGTAATTAACTTGGAGGTCAGTCAAATGTCAACAGTAGCAGTAGTGGGAACCCAGTGGGGAGATGAAGGCAAGGGCAAGATCGTGGACTTGCTCATGAAGTATGCGGACGTGGTGGTAAGGTTTCAGGGTGGAAACAATGCTGGCCACACGCTCGTGGTAAACGGCGAAAAATTCGTCTTTCACCTCATCCCGTCAGGTATCCTCTACAGAGACAAACTCTCTCTCATCGGAAATGGTGTGGTCATGGATCCACAGGTTCTGATAGACGAACTTACAACGCTCAAGTCCAGAAATCTGGATATCACTCCAGCCCAGTTATTAGTCAGCGACAAGGCTCACATGATAATGCCGTATCACAAACTTTTGGAAGCAGGCAGAGAGCAGGCGAAGTCGTCTGAGAAAAAAATTGGCACTACAGGCAGAGGCATTGGCCCATGCTATGAAGACAAGATGTGCCGCAGCGGGATCAGGGTTGGAGACCTGCTTGACACAAGTTTCTTTAAAGACAGATTAAACGAGGCATTGAAGGAGAAGAATTTTCTCCTCAAAGGACTATATGGCATGGAACCTGCGGATGCCGGGGCAATTTATGAACAATACATGGGGTATGCCGAAAAACTTGCGCCATTTATAACCAATGTCTCTGTGATGCTGGATGAAAAACACCGACAGGGTAAAAACATCCTTTTTGAAGGCGCTCAAGGCGCTCAACTTGACATTGATCACGGCACTTATCCATTTGTAACCTCATCCAACACCACTGCCGGTGCGCTCACAAGCGGCGCAGGCTTCGGACCAAGACGAATTGACTGTGTGATAGGTATATGCAAGGCATACACTACACGTGTCGGATGCGGTCCATTTCCAACAGAGCTTTCAGATGAAACAGGCGAACACATGCAGGTAAAGGGTCACGAATTTGGCTCTACCACCGGCAGAAAAAGGCGTTGCGGCTGGCTTGATGCTGTGATAGTGCAGGATTCAGCAAGGTTAAGCAGCCTTGATGGCTTGGCGGTCACAAAGCTTGATGTCCTGAGCGGTCTTTCCGAGCTCAACATCTGCGTTGGCTATGAGCTTGATGGCAAACGGCGGAACTATCTTCCCGCTATCATTGCTCACTGTGACAGATTGAAACCCGTTTACACCAAGGCCAAGGGATGGGGCCAGGAATTAACAGGCATCACTGCATTTGAGTCTCTGCCAGCAGAGGTCAAGGATTATCTCAAGACCATTGAAGACCTGACAGGTGTGCCGACGATGATCGCAAGCGTGGGGCCACAAAGAGATCAAACCATATTGTTAAAAAATCCATTTTCTTCCGATAAATAAAAAAAGGTTTACAATTGACGACTGTAATTGCACAATTGTCTGCATGCCTTTCAGACCGGCTGATCCATTTTCAAACCACAGAGGACTGGCGCGACTGGAAGTGGCAGTTAAAAAACAGTATCACGGATGCCTCTGAGCTTGACTTTTATGATCCTGTTGGAGAAGATGAGATACAAGGCATGAAGCTTGCTGAAAGGCGTTACAAAATGTCTGTGACGCCTTATTACCTCTCTCTTGCCGACTGGAACAATCCCCTTGACCCGATCAGGCTTCAATGTTTGCCTGACTCGCGGGAGGTTTTGTACTCCTGTGAAGATTCTTCAGAGGATCCGCTGAATGAAGAGATGCACATGCCCATTGAGGGACTTGTTCATAAATTCAGGGACAGGGCCCTTGTGCTGACAACAAACCGCTGTGCTGTTTACTGTAGGCATTGCAATAGAAAACGTTATTGGTCACAAAGTAATCGTACACAAACCAACGCCATCAAGAGGCTTGAGGCTATAGCTGATTACATAAGCAGGCATCACGAAATAAGGGAAGTGATTTTTTCTGGCGGCGATCCCTTGATGTTATCAGATAACATGATTGAAATGATGCTTGGTCTTTTTAAAAAGATATCCCATATTGAGGTGATGAGGATAGGAAGCAGGGTGCCTGTTACACTTCCGATGCGAATTACAGACAGACTTTGCAGGATTCTATCAAGATTCAGGCCGCTTTGGTTCAATACACAGTTTAACCATCCTGCGGAGATAACACAGGAAGCGCAGGAAGCCTGCGAAAGGTTGCAATGTGCAGGCATACCTGTTTCAAGCCAGACAGTGTTGCTCAAAGGCGTTAATGACAATCTGGAGACAATGAAGATATTGCTTCAGGGACTGCAACGAATCATGGTAAGACCTTATTACCTGTTTCAGTGTGAACCTGTTAAAGGAGTGGATCACTTCCGCACAGACATCAAGACAGGCATAGATATCATGGATAATATCTGGGGGGAAACTGCCGGGCTTTGTATCCCTCATCTTGTGTCTGACATGCCTGAAGGTAAAAAAAGACTTGTAGGAAGGGCTTGCTGCTGAATAGTTACAGTACGGTGGTTTTCGTTTATCTTTTAAATGCCTTGCATAAGCAAGAAAGTATGTGTTTTAATCCAAAAAAATAACAAAGAGACTCATTATGGCAGAAGTTGACAACAGAAACAACACAAGACATGTTATTAAAAAGACTGATGAACACCGAAGACACAGAAGGTTTGAAGTAACGATCATTATGGATTATTCAGATGGTATCAATTTTTTTTCTGACCCGATTCTGGATATTGGCATTGGCGGTCTTCAGTTTGAGTCTTTTCATCAATTAAAGGTCGGCAGCAGGATAACCATGACTCTTCCGTTTACGCCTCCAATCAAGATACTGGGCATGGTAGTCTGGCAAAAAAAAACCAAATTCGGTAAAGGCAATTTTGGCGTCAAATTTATTGAGGTAAGGCCAGCTCAGGACTGGGCTGTCAGGGAAATTGTACGCTCCCTTACAATGGACGCAGACGTTTCCATTTAAAGGTTCCTGTACTTTCTCGGGATGGCCGCCAGATACAAAGCTGTTTTTTTTGACATGGATGGCGTAATACTGGACTCCATGACCTCTCATGTCACATCATGGAAAAAAGCCCTTCTTGAAGCAGGCTGCCATATAAATGAAGAGCTTCTATACCTGCATGAAGGCGCAATAGAGCCTGATGTGGCAATTGGCATCTTTAACAGAGAAGGCTGTAAAATCTGCCACAAACGGTTTGCAGAGATTTTCTCCCGTCAGAAAGAGATATTTATCTCAGAACACCTGGAACATATCAGTCCCTATCCTGACGTGGAAACTGTCTTGAGTCAGCTAAAGGGAAATGACGTACAGATTGGCATTGTGACAAGCACGCACGAGGATATGCTTGACCATATCCTGCCTCCTCAAATAAAGGAACAGATGTCTTTTGTCATCACAGGAGACAATGTTACGCGCAGGAAACCCTGTCCTGACCCCTATCTTGCCGCCACGTCTTTTTCCGGATTTGCCCCCCAGCAGTGCCTTGTGGTTGAGAATGCCCCTGCTGGCATAAAGGCAGCCAAGGCAGCCAAACTTTCCTGCGCTGCCATTGCCACAACACTTCATCCGCAACACCTTCAACAGGCTGATTTCATTTTACACACCCATACAGAACTTTTTCAAATTATCTTTGACAATAATTTTGAGCGCTTTTGAAATGGAGAAGATATGCCAGTAACAGAATATAAAACAACTGCTTTCAGCGATCAGAAACCAGGTACATCAGGACTTCGCAAAAAGACTTCTGTTTTCATGGCAGAGGGGTATCTCGAAAACTTTATTCAAGCCATTTTTGACGTCATGTCGGAAAGGGAAAAAATCAGCAGCATGGTTGTCGGTGGTGATGGCAGATTTTTTAACAAAGATGCCATCCAGGTTATAATAAAAATAGCAAGCGCAAACGGTTGCAGCAGAATTATGGTTGCAAGAGACGGGATACTTTCAACGCCTGCTGCGTCCAACATTATCAGAAAGTATTCGTTAAATGGCGGGATTATCCTCTCTGCAAGCCACAATCCAGGGGGGAAGGACAAGGACTTCGGTGTTAAGTTTAATACCTCAAACGGTGGCCCTGCATCGTCACAGATTACTGAGGCAATCTTTGAAACAAGCAAAAGACTCATGCGATATCTCATGAGTGACATACCTGACCTTGACCTTGGCAAAACAGGCTCCTTTAAAACAGAAGACGCAGAGATCACTGTTTTTGACCCGGTTTCAGACTATGTTGAGCTTATGGAAAATATCTTTGACTTCGACAAGATCGCGCGGCTATTTAGAACTCAGCGTTTTTCAATGTGCTTTGATGCCATGAATGCAGTCACAGGCCCTTATGCCACAGCCGTTTTCGAAAAAAAACTTGGAGCGCCTCAAGGCTCTGTCATCCGCTCAACCCCTCTTGAAGACTTTGGCGGGGTTCACCCTGACCCAAATCTCAACCATGCAAAAGAATTGGTCTCAGCCATGTTTTCTGCAAACGGACATGATTTCGGGGCAGCGTCAGACGGTGATGGCGACAGAAATATGATCCTTGGAAAAAATATCTTTGTCTCTCCGGGCGACAGCCTTGCCATTATCGCAGCAAATCACCACCTTATTCCAGCCTATGCCAAAGGCATCAAAGGAGTGGCCCGTTCCATGCCCACAAGTCAGGCTGTGGATAAAGTGGCAAAAAAACTTGGCATTGCCTGTTATGAAACACCTACCGGGTGGAAATATTTTGGAAATCTGCTCGACTCATCCCTTGTCACTCTTTGCGGGGAAGAAAGCTTTGGCACAGGTTCAGACCATGTGAGGGAAAAGGACGGATTGTGGGCAGTGCTTTTCTGGCTGAATATACTTGCCTCCAAAGAAAAATCAGTGTCGGAAATAGTGATGGAGCACTGGAGGCAGTTCGGCAGGGATTTTTATTCAAGACATGACTATGAAGGCCTTGACACCCAGATAGCAAATGAATTCATGGAAAACCTCAGAAACAAATTGCACTTTTTTACAGGAAAAGGCTCTGGAAAATATGAAGTGACATGGGCTGATGATTTTTCCTACATCGACCCTGTTGATAAAAGTCTTACAGAAAAACAAGGCGTCAGACTTGGCTTTTCCTGTGGCGCGAGGGCGGTTTTCAGGCTCTCAGGCACAGGCACAAAGGGCGCTACGCTTAGAATATATTATGAGCAGCCTGAAAACGATCACCAGTTATTTTTGAATGACCCACAGCTTCTCCTTGCACAGCTTATCAAAAACACTGCTGACATAACCAGACTTCAGGAGAGAACAGGGCGCGACAAACCCGACGTGATCACATAGTCAAGCTTTCAGTGTGGCTCCAAGGGCACGACATCAGAAATGCTTAATTTTTAATGTGTAATAATGGTTTTATTCCTCCATTTAGCATTTTAATTGCTGACACTTCCCAAAACTTATTCCCCCCCCTCGACTTGTATATTAAAGCACATCGTACATTTTTGTAGCTTCTGTTAGTCGAAACACTACAAAAGCAGCCTTACATTTTTGTAGTAAAAGCATTTTATATCTACAAAACTGTATCAATAGTCCATGGCCTACATTCTAATTAGCTGATATAATGTTATTATTTGCTCGTATTCAAGCTGGCATCTTTCTTGAGTATTACTAACACAAGTCACAATGCCAGGCGCCGGCATTTGACAAAACTTTTACAAACAAAAAGAGGAGTTATGCCAGCTTATAATCTTGCAAAATTTGTCTCTCGCTTTAGTTCAACGAGATCCTTAGTCAGATCCGCTCTCTTGCTTGCCCCAACTGCTTTTATGCTTGGCGCAGGCCTTTGCGGCACAGCCATGGCTGAAGAAGTGGCTGCTGCCACGCCACCGCCGCCCACTCTTGATACAGGCGACACTGCCTGGATCATCGTCTCAACCGCTTTGGTCATGCTGATGACCATCCCCGGGCTTGCGCTTTTTTATGGCGGACTTTCAAAGCGCAAGGACATGCTCAATACCATCGGCATGTCATTTATAGCCTTTTGTATAGTGAGCCTGCTGTGGGTGATCTATGGCTACACTCTTTCTTTTGGCGCAGATGTCGGAGGTTTTATTGGCAGCGCAGCCAAGCTCTTCTTGGATGGCGTTGACACCAAAAGCCTTCAGGGAACGATCCCGGAACTTGTGTTTGTCATGTTTCAGCTGACTTTTGCAGCAATTACCGTTGCGCTGGTAAGTGGCGCATATATCGAAAGGATGAAGTTTGCAGGGTGGGTGTTATTTTGTGTGCTCTGGTTTACCTTTGCCTATATACCTGTCGCTCACTGGGTGTGGGGTGGAGGATTTCTGGCTGGCATGGGCGCCCTTGACTTCGCAGGCGGCACAGTGGTGCACATCAATGCAGGCGTTGCAGCGCTTGTAGGGGCTCTTATGCTTGGCAAGAGAAAAGACATGACACTGCTTCCAAACAGCCTTCCGGTTGTTGTGACAGGCACAGGACTGCTCTGGTTTGGATGGTTTGGATTTAACGCAGGGTCAGCCCTGGCTGCCAATGGTCTTGCAGGCATGGCGTTTCTCAACACAAACACCGCTGCTGCAATGGCTGCTATTGCATGGATGACGACTGAATGGATAAGTGCCAAAAAACCAACTATTCTTGGTATGGCATCTGGCGCAGTGGCTGGATTGGTGGCGATTACTCCGGCAGCAGGTTTTGTAAATGTAAGCGGGGCGATCATTATCGGAATTCTTGCCGGAGTTGTGCCATATTTTGTTGTTGCAAAGCTAAAACCACGCCTCGGTTATGACGATACCCTGGATGCATTCGGAATACATGGCGTGGCTGGCACACTTGGCGCAATACTTACAGGAGTTTTTGCAGACCCGGCGGTTAATGAGCTTGGCAAAGGCCTGTTGTATGGAAATCCAGGCCAGTTGACCACACAGATAATCGCCTCAGCAGTGACCTTTGTTTACACAGGCGTTGTAACTGCAATTATCCTGATGATCATCAAGGCTGTTGTCGGCATCAGGGTAGAGGTTGAAGAAGAAATCAGAGGGCTTGATGAAAGCCAGCATGGAGAAAAGGCATATCACTTTGTTTAACACAGGAGGCAAATATGAAAAAAATTGAGGCAATCATACAACCATTTAAGCTTTATGATGTAATGGACGCATTGAATGCGCTGGAAATCAATGGAATGACAGTGACTGAAGTCAAGGGCTTCGGACGACAAAAGGGCCACATCGAGGTTTACAGAGGGGCTGAGTACCAGATACGGCTGCTTCCAAAGATCAAAATGGAAATAGTAGTGGCTGACTCCAAGGCAGAAGAGGTAGTCAAGGTAATAATATCCAAAGCCAAGACCGGAAAGATTGGCGATGGCAAGATATTTGTCTCTGATGTGGACAAGGTGATCCGCATCAGAACAGAAGAACAGGGCGAAGGGGCCATTTAAAAAAATGGAGGCATCGCTGCAAGCTTCAGCTTTTAGTAACTGAGAAAAAATAACTTGAACAATAGCTCTATTTTTTATACTATGTTGGTATGAGTGACATGGCGACAATAGAAGCTAAATATCAGGCGCTGTCCAGCCGACTAGATGAAGCAGCGTTGCGTATCTGGGCGGCGACGGAAGCGCGTAGTCTTGGTCGCGGTGGTGTAAGTCTGATTGCCAAGGCGATTGGCTTGTCACGCACCACGATCCACGCTGGCCTTGCGGAAATAAAAGCAACGGTCGGTTCCGGTTGCAGTGACAAACAAGAACAATCGTGTACGGATCCGTGCCTCAGGTGGTGGTCGAAAAAAGCTGACCAGTTCTGTCTCAGTTTTCCCTGATTCAGGGGTTATGTCGCTTTTCAACCTGATTCTCAAGATAAAAAGAGGGGACGAAAGAGAAAATTCCCACTCCTTATTGAGACCAATCCCCTGCCGGTGAAGGTCTCGGCAGCAGAGAATGGAGATGCTGTAAATTTGTCTTTCCCCATGAATCCAGAGGCTTTGGAGTCATGGAAAGATCGTCAATGTCCCGTCCGTTCCTCGGAGCGCTGGCGGAAAAGGCAAGGGAACTGAAACAAAAATCCTCTTTACCCGATATCCGGCATCAAATCGCTTTATACCTGATGAAGATGCTGATTTAATCATAATCTATTATGTGTCGGAGTAGAATTAAGCCCAGATTTTTTTTAAGCCAGTTGAGATCGGCATTCAACTGGCCAAGCTGAAGGTAAAGCTCCTGGATCAGCTCCTCCCGGTCCTGATCGCCTTTCTTTCTTTTATCGGCGAACAGATCTACCAGCCCTTTGGTTGCTGTGGCTTTCCAATTCCGTATCTGATTGGGATGAACTTGATACATACTGGCCAACTCCGCCGATGTCTTCTGTTCCCGGATCGCTTCCAGGGCTACTTTAGCTTTGAATGACGGTGTGTGCTTCCTCCTTAAATTTTCCACTTGGTCCTCCTCTTTTTTGCTCCCAAGTGTAACTTAACACACTGTCCAAATTTTGGGGTCCATTATATCACGGGATTTAGGGTCAAATTTTATGGCGGCTACGGTTTTACTAAAGCGCAGCATACTCCCTGTATGTGAGCATTTGCCAGCCGACAAACAACATAGCCATCGGGCAAAATAGCAATTTTTGGAACTTACCATGGATAAAATTATGCACAGGATAATAACAATGAATCAGTCTTCTCAAACCACACCACATGACGGCACAATCCGGACGATTTGGATGCTTTCGCGGGAATATCGAGGCATTGCAGAGGCAGGCGGGCTTAAAGACGTGGCAACAGACCTGTCTGAAGCCCTTGTGCGGACAGGGAAAAATGTGAGAGTCTTTCTGCCCTGTTACGGCTTCTTAGACCCGGCATATCTCGGTTTTGAAAAGATGGAAATCAGATGTCAGGTTGCAATGAACTACGCCTTTGAGGAAAGGCAGGAACAGGCAGGTTTCTGGTCAAAGCAAATTGAGGGCGTCCAGGTTATTCTTATTGATTCACCACGTTTCTCAGAAAAACACGGCATTTATGCCTACACCAAAGACGATTCAGGGTATCAGCCTGGCCAGGCGCACTATGACTATTTTGCCATGAATATCCTGCATCAGAAGGCTGCCCTTGCCTTTGGCATCCTGATAAAGGAACAACCTGATGTACTGCATCTCCACGACGGCCACTGTTCTTGTGTGCCTGCAATGATACATGAACTTGACTGGTTGAGGCATTTTTACAATGGGACTAAAACCCTTGTCACAATTCATAATGCAGGCCTTGGATATCATCAGGAAGTTTATGACCTGGCTTTTGCCATGAGTATAACAGGACTTCCCTTGCGTGTAATTCATGCAAACCTGCTTAATGGGGCGTTTGATCCATTTTTAGCCGGCGCAGGCTATGGAAACATAAATACTGTCAGTGAAAACTACGCACTGGAACTTCAGGAAACAGATCTGGATGCAATGACAGGCCATCTTGGCCATGAACTCAACCTGCGTGGCATCCACCTCTATGGTATCACCAACGCCATAAATCCGAAGGCTTTCAATCCGGAAAACCCTGAACAACTTGGATTGCCCTGGGGATTTTCACCATTAAAAGGTGACTTGGAAGGCAAAAAACGCACAAAGGAGCTTCTTTTTTCTGTTTCACAACAGCACAGGCCTTATGGAGTAGAAAAAAACGGACGCTTCCATCATCAGCCTGATCTGCCTCTGCTCACTGTCATCAGCCGTTTTACAAGTCAGAAGGGGCTTGATGTGCTTGCACAGGCTATTGAATTACTTTCAGACAGGGCCGGTGACTTTCTGCTGTGCATTTTGGGCTCAGGAGACGCAGGACTTGCCTCACGGTTCAGGCTACTTTGCGAAGACCATAGATTTGCCTCACGTATTGTTTTTTTTGAGGGATTTAATGAAAAGCTTGCAAATCTGATCTATGCGGCAGGCGATTTTTTCCTTATCCCTTCACTTTACGAGCCTTGCGGACTGACCGACATGATAGCCCAGCTTATGGGAAACCTGCCGATTGTCAGGTCCACCGGCGGACTCGTCAAGGTCAGAGATGGCCTTAACGGCTTTTCTTATGCTGAACACACCGCTTCTGCTCTTCATAACACCATCATAAGGGCAATGGATGCTTACAATCTGAATCCCGATTTAATCAGGCAAATGCAGCATGATGCAGTGCAGAATATCTTTGAAAATCACACATGGGACGTGACTGTAAAAAGGTATCTTGAACTGTATGCCATTTAGGGTTGCGCGCTGACATTTTTTGTTGATGGCATCTTTCGTAAATGTTAGGCCGTATAATTTCAT
>DYLC01000054.1 GCA_020722285.1 Desulfobulbus propionicus
CATAATCCAGCCAGTTTGCAACATCTGCTGCATTTGAGCCGGGTGTTGTCGCAACGATGTAGCCAGAGTAACTGCCTGCTATGCCTGATGGTGTGGTGATGTCAAAGATGCCCATTGTGCCTGTCATTTTTTTGCAGAATACTGGGCAGCCGACGTCGTGTTAACTAATTTTTGGAACCTCTGTCAATCCCCTTATGCCCGGTATCCCCATAGTCAAACGGATTGGTATAAAAAATGGACATCGCCTGGACAGTATCATCATTGTCCTCATCAAGCCACAAAATCGCAACAGCCCTCGGGGCAGTGTTTTGTTCCCAGATATCAGGCCACTCATCGGGCGTCACAGCCAGTCTGTTATCGCCTGCGGACGCATTATTAGCCTGGCCTTCGAGATATGCAAACTGCACAGGTGGGATGCCATCCAGCTCGTTTATCTCCCATCCAAGCTCCTCCAGCTCATCCATATCACTATCGCCGATGGATTCAGTCATAGTCTCCTGAAGCTGCTCCTGCCTTGTGACAAGCCGTTGGCAATAATAAAATCGTTTTTCATCAGGGTCGTATGAGTAAATAACCTGCAAAAATCCCCCAGTCATATAACCTTGCGATACATAGGTAGTGACAAAACTCAAAAAAAACCTGTCACCTGCAAATAAATTCATGGAAATACCGGATTGAGGGCTGTTTGCAGGAAGCGCCCTGAGCTGCCTGCCAAGCATTCCTTCAAAGGCGGTTCTCACCACAAGCCCTGCATTTTGTTCCTTGCCCTTTTCCCATGCCCTCAGGCCGGTGCGAAGCCCCATGGACAGGATAACGACGATGACAGATGTAAGGGTGATGGCTATCAAAAGCTCCAGAAGGGTAAACCCTCTGTTTTTCTTGGGATTATCGCATAACAAGGAGCGCTTTGGTAAAATCAGATAATGCTTCATAGCTTTATTTCCTGTGCTGCCGCAAAATAAGTTGCAGCAGAACTGCCTCTGGAACTTCCCATTGATAATTGCTGTCACAACCCCTTACACAACAAGCATCTTGTTGAGCGCCTGGTCAATCTGGCTGAAACCAATACTCCCAATCTGCGCCAACAGCCTGCCATCTTTGAGAAAACGCCAGTCTTTCTGCCTTGTCACGCAATCAATAAGCTTGTCAGGCTCAACAGGGCCATCTGCTCCAAAACCAAGAACGATGGCGCAGGAGCCCTGAAATGTGCTGTAGTCAAGTCGCTGACATCCTATCTTTCTGAGCTTATGCTTGATTGACATGAGTTCCAACAGGTTCAGGACTGCCTCGGGGGGCTCTCCGAATCTGTCCCTGAGTTCTGCAAGAAACTCCTCCCTTTCACTTTCCTGTTCCAGACGGGCAAGCCGCCTGTATAACTTGAGCCGTTCTTCCACATCAGGACAATAGTCATCAGGAATGAAAGAAGGCATCGGCAGCTTGACTTCAGGCTCAATCTGATATTTCTGTGGCAGCCCCTTTAATTCATGCACTGCCTCTTCCAGAAGCTCAAGAAACATCTCGTAGCCGACCTCCGCAATCTTTCCAGACTGGGCAATGCCGAGGATATTGCCAGCTCCGCGCATCTGAAGGTCCATCATGGCAATATCCAAGCCTCCGCCAGCCTTTGTGGCATCCATGACAGCCTTGAGCCTTTTCATGGCATCTTTATTGGTTTCAATGCCTTTTGGCACAAGAAAATAGGCATAGGCCTGCTCATTAGCCCGCCCTACCCTGCCCCTCAACTGATAGAGGTCAGCCACTCCAAGGGCATCAGCCCTGTTGATAAACATGGTGTTTGCAGATGGTATATCTATGCCTGATTCGATGATGGTTGTGCAGACAAGGCAATCTATTTCCCCACGTACAAACCTGACCATTACATCCTCAAGCTCATCAGCAGTCATTTGGCCGTGTCCAACGGCTATTTTTGCCTCTGGAACAAGCTTTTGAAGGTGTTCAGCCAGCCTTGCAAGCCCCATGACACGATTGTGGACAAAGAACACCTGACCGCCCCGGGCAAACTCCCGCTCCATTGCCTCCTTGATAAGTATGTCGTCAAACTCTGCGATAAAAGTCCTGACCGGCAATCTGTTTTGAGGCGGGGTTCTGATGGTGGAGAGGTCTCTGAGCCCAAGGAAAGAGAGCTGAAGGGTTCTTGGAATCGGGGTGGCTGTCAGGGTCAGACAGTCAACAGTCTGCCTGAGGGCCTTTAATCGCTCCTTGTGCCTGACTCCAAAACGATGCTCCTCGTCTATCACAAGCAGACCAAGGTCTTTGAATGCAATGTCAGACTGAAGCAGTCTGTGAGTGCCGATCAGGATGTCAAGCGCCCCCTGCCTTGCCTGTTGCAGGGTCTCTTTTTGTTCCTTTTTGGATTTTATCCTGCTGATAGCCGCAATCCTGATGGCCTGTCCCTCAAAACGCCTCTTAAAAGTGCGCTCATGCTGTTCTGCAAGAAGGGTTGTGGGCACCAGAACAGCAACCTGCTTGCCATCCAGCGCAGCCTTGAAAGCGGCCCTCATCACAACCTCTGTCTTTCCAAACCCTACATCGCCACACAGAAGCCTGTCCATTGGCATCTCGCGGCACATGTCAGAGATGACCTCCTCGATGGAAGCTGCCTGATCCGCTGTTTCTTCAAAGGGAAAAGCCGCTTCAAACTCCTCAAAATCCTTTGATGGCGAGGAAAAGCTGAAGCCTTTTGTAGCCCTGCGCCTGGCATAAAGCTCAACTAATTCATGTGCGATTTCCAGCACAGCCTTTCTGGCCTTCTGTTTTGCAAGATGCCAGCTTGTGCCGCCAAGTTTGTCAATGCGAGGCTCTTTTGCTTCAACGCCAACATACTTCTGTATAAGCGAAAGCCTGTCCACAGGCACATAAAGCCTGTCATTGTCGCGATATTCCAGATGCAGGTACTCTCCTGTCACTCCTCCTGCCTCAAGCTTGACAAGCCCGCGGTATATGCCTATTCCAAAATCCCTGTGTACAACAGGTTCGTCAAGCACAAGCTCTGAAAAAGCAAGCTCGCTTGCTGTTTCCCGCCGTTTTTTGTGCTGCCTGCGTTTTTTCAGCGAACCAAACAGCTCCTGTTCAGTTACAATCCTCAGATTCAGACATGGAAGATAAAAACCGGCGGACAACTCGCCACAGACAATATCAATCGCATTTTCGCAAGAGGAAACGTCTGAGACAAATGGCGCATCCATTACACTTTTAACTAATCTGCCTTTAACCGGAAAGAGGCCTTCGCCTTCGGTTTCAGCATTCTCAAGAAGCCTTGAAAGCCTGTCGGCCTGACGCCTGCCAGGAGAGACCATCACCACATGCTCGCCCTGTTCCAGCCAGGACTGTACATAAACAAACGAAGAGGCAAAACGCTCTGTCATGGTTATGCTGTCGCCAGAAACCCCGTCAGACACAGCCACCGCAGGCTTGCTGGGTTGGACTTCAACGTCTATGTCCACAAAGGACTCAGTATTGATATCAAATACAGGAAGATGCAGATCAGGTGTCTGCCGGATTGCAATGTCAAGTTTTTTTGAAAGCCAATCCCCAAGCTCTGAATACTGCCAGAAAAGTTCGGAAAAATCAGATAATATACGCTTTTCTTCAAGCGCAACATCAAAAGCCAGCTTCGCGCGTTTGAAAAAATCCAGCGCCCTTGCCCCTGCATCCTCAATATCATCCAGGACAATAAGTGCATTTTCCGGAATATGGCTTAAAAAACCGGCTTTTTGCTGGTAAAACAATGGAAAAAGGCTGTTCAAAGCCTCCATTGGAAGCCGTTCATCAATGGCATTCATCAGGTGGTGGACATCTCTCGGATGTAAACCAAAGGACTGGGCAACTGCCGGCAAACTCGCAATGGCCTGTTTTTTTTGCCTGTCGTCATAACACAATTCAACAGCGGGCAGCAAAACAAGTTCATCGAGCTTTTCCATGGACCGCTGGGTAGCCGGATCAAAAAAGGAAATATCCTCGATAAAAACATCAAAGAAATCAAGGCGCGCAGGCAGGTCATAGCCAGGAGTAAAAATATCAACAATGCCACCTCTGACACTAAACTCACCTGGGCTGCTGACTGTCACAACCCTCTCATAGCCTGTCAGGATAAGCCAGTTTATCAAATCCTCAGGGTCAACCTCCTCCTCTTTCAGTATAAGCTGGGAAAACGATGAAAGTTGCTCCTGAGGTATGGTGCGCTCAAGCGCTGCCTGAATGCTGGCTACAGCCACCCAGTTTTTCGATGCTGACATCCTGTGAAGACAGGAAATTCTTTTTGCGTTAGTCTCACGGCAGGTAAAGACCTGGGCAAAGGGCAGGTTTTCATGACATGGATAACTGAGGATGTCCACGTCTGAAAAAAAAGCAAGGTCATTGGTTATAGCCTCAGTCCTGTCCTCCCCTGCAGTAAGCAACACCACAGGACGGGATAGAGACTGGACAAGCCTGGCCACAAGCCATGCCTTTGAACCTGTGTTAAGCCCGCTGAGCCTGAAACGTATTTTTTCCTCTGGGGCGCTTGTAACCCCAGGGTCAGCAAAGCGATGCCTCAGGCGCTCAACAACTGAAGATGGAAGCATCTATGACAATAATCTTGTAAGCCTGATAAAAAAAGGAATGATATTGATCTTTGGGGCATAGGGTGCAGTCTGGCCTATGTCATAATCCTTGAGCGTCCAGCCATCCCCAATCCGTTCAGCCAGCTTCTCCGCAGTGCCGGCCACATTTATAATCGGATGTCGCCTGAAGACAGGGGGAAGCCCTGTGGTCAGGCTGCAAGCCATACATTTCCCAGGTCGTTCTGTGAGCTTGTATGCAAGGATAATCTCGTCAGTCTGCTCGCGCACCCCGTAAAAGATAAGACTTATGTCAAATGCGCCATCTTCACTGCCGCCATAGAGCGCATCAAAAAACTCATTATCTCTGCCTGGCGGAAATAGGGATGCAAGAAAATCATCATCCAAAAGCGTTTTGACTTGATTCTGATTTAATCCCATTTTTATACCTCTCTTGCCTGCAAAAAATTCTTCAAACCACCTTTTTGTGATTTTTACACACAAATAAAACAGACTAAATACAGAAGAAGCCTTGAAACGTCAATATATATCGTTTAATCTTAAAAAGAATACAGCAAAATCTAAAAGCCAAAAAAGGAGAAATGTCAATATGAAAGTTATTGCCTTTAATGGCAGCGCCAGAAAAGGTGGCAACACTGCTCAGATGATAAAGGTTGCTTTTAAAGAACTTGAATGCGAAGGCATTGAAACAGAGATGGTGGAACTTGGCGGAAAGGCCCTTGCTGGCTGTATAGCCTGCTACAAGTGCTTTGAAAACAAGGACAAACGCTGCGCAGTCACAAACGACGCCATGAACGAATATATCGAAAAGATACTTGCTGCTGACGGCATTATCCTTGGCTCACCCACCTACTTTGCAGATTTGACAGCAAACATAAAGGCTCTGATTGAAAGATGCGGCATGGTTTCAAAGGCAAATGGAGACATGCTGAAAAGAAAAATAGGGGCCGGTGTTGTGGCTGCAAGACGAGGAGGGGCTTCCCATGTCTTCAGCTCGCTCAATTATTTTTTTCTGATAGGTCAGATGATAGTTGTAGGCTCCTCCTACTGGAACATCGGCATGGGACGCAACCCAGGCGAGGTGATGAAGGACGAAGAAGGGATCAAGACTATGACAAATCTTGGCAAAAACATGGCATGGCTTCTAAAAAAGATCAACTAAAGGAAACTTCCCTAAACAGAGACACACAATGGCTTTTTTTTCCCCGCAATACATCTATAGGCCTGGCGTTAGCGATCCTTTTCATTACTGGAATAGGCTCCTGGTTGTTTTTACATGAAAAAAAAGAAACGCCTAAATGGAAATTTGCCACAATCAAGCGTGGCGATCTGCTGGTTACCATTAACGCAACCGGAACAGTTGAGCCTGAGGAGGTGATTGACGTTGGCGCTCAGGTGGCTGGAAAAATTGTATCCTTTGGCAGGGATGCCAATGGCAAGGTCGTGGACTACGGCTCCAGCGTAAGGAGAGGGACAGTGCTGGCAAGCATAGACTCAGCTATCTATGAGGCTGAGGAAGAACAGGCGCAGGCGCAGGTAAAGGTGGCAGAGGCAAATGTCAAAAAAACTGAAGCGGATATCATACAACTAAAGGCAAGGCTTTCACTTGCGGAAAAAGACTGGCAAAGGGCAGAAAGCCTTGGACCGAGCAGCGCCCTGTCACAGGCAAATTATGATGCCTACAAGACTGCCTATGAAACCTCTCTGGCAAACATCGCAGTTGGAGAGGCGGCCTTGCTTCAGGCCAAGGCAGGACTTTCCCAGGCCAAGGCTGCGTTGAAACGAGCCCAGAGAAATCTTGGCTACTGCACCATCAAATCCCCTGTTAATGGCATAATTATTGACCGTAGAGTGAATATTGGCCAGACAGTAGTTGCAAGCCTGAATGCGCCGAGTCTGTTTTTGATAGCTAAGGACTTGAAGCAGATTCAGGTCTGGGTTGCGGTGAATGAGGCAGATATCGGCAAGATTCATCCAGGTTTGCCAGTGAGCTTTACAGTGGACGCATTTGCTGGAGAAACCTTTCATGGAACTGTTGGCAAAATTCGCCTCAATGCATCAATGACCCAAAATGTTGTGACATATCTAGTAGAAATTATTACAGATAACAAATCAGGCCGTCTTCTTCCATACCTAACTGCCAATGTGACCTTTGAACTTGACAAAAAAAAGGACGTGCTTCTTGTGCCAAATGCGACCCTGAGATGGACGCCAGAACATGAGATGATAGCCCCTGAGTTTCGCAAAGATATGGGCGGAGGGTCTTTCAAGGGAAAAACAAAAACTGGAACGAAAACCGCAAAGACAGGCAGTCTTAAGGAACAGGAAGATATCTGGATAACAGATGGTCAATACCTCAGACCTGTTTATGTTCAAACAGGAGCCACCGATGGGTCAATGACAGAGATATCGGGCAATGATGTACATGAAGGTATGAATGTGATAACAGGGCTGCAGCAGTCAGAGATACAAACAGATGCGAGCAATCCATTCGTACCCAAGTTCATGAGTAAAAATAAAAAGAAACCAGCAGAACACTAAGAAGGTCTTGTATCTTGCCGATCGATCAAAACCAGCCTGATATTATTGAGGTCAAGGACCTTTTCAAGACCTACCAGATGGGAGATATCGCCGTACATGTGCTAAAAGGCGTATCTTTCAGGGTCACAAGGGGCGAGATGGTGGCATTGATGGGAGCGTCAGGCTCAGGCAAAAGCACACTCATGAATATTCTGGGCTGCCTTGACAGGCCCACATCAGGTCAGTACTGGCTGGATGGCCATGAGGTTTCAGCCCTTTCCTCCAATGAAAGGGCAATTTTGAGAAACCAGAAAATCGGTTTCATCTTTCAGAGTTTCAATCTCCTTTCCAGAACCAGCGCCATTGAAAATGTCGCCATGCCGTTTTCCTATGCCACAAACAGGCTTTCAGAGCGGGAGGAACGAAAGAAAGCCAAGGCTATGCTTGAGCGCGTCGGACTTGGCGACAGGCTTGACCATGTGCCATCCCAGCTTTCAGGCGGACAACAACAA
Organism: Desulfobulbus propionicus; assembly: GCA_020722285.1. Taxonomy (GTDB): domain Bacteria; phylum Desulfobacterota; class Dissulfuribacteria; order Dissulfuribacterales; family DYLC01; genus DYLC01. The sequence goes on from DYLC01000054.1 coordinate 7,613, forward strand.
AGGGTCGCCATTGCAAGGGCACTCATCAACAACCCGCCGATCCTTTTTGCTGACGAGCCCACAGGAAATCTCGACTCCAGAACAAGCAAAGAGATATTAAAGATGTTTCAGCAACTTAACAAGGAAGATGGAATAACCATTATCATGGTGACGCATGACGCCAATGTAGCCGATTATGCCAGAAGGACTATTCTAATGCAGGACGGGGTGATTATTGAATGATTGTCGCTTTTCACGATGCTGTTGTGGAACACATGGTTCATCCTGCTCAAACCTTTCTATTCAGCTCCGCATCAGAAGGCCTTAGGTACATGGCGTCTATGGAGTCAATATCACAACCATGCTCAAATCCGTTTCTTTGATGCGCCAGAAGACCAAGCGTCCAAGGCCTTATGAATGAAAATTGTTCGGGCAGGAATATGATTTTTCTGTTTCTGGATTGCAGTTCAGGGGCATTCAAAAGGTGAATGCCGTTTCCCAGCACAAAAACCCGCCTGTCAGAAGGAAAAAGGGAAGAAATAACGTCAGGTTTGATTGCCATTGGCTCGCAAAGCCTGAAGGGTTCTGCATCAGGATGGAATTCATACAAGGCAGTATAGATCTGCCCTCGCTTTGCATCCATAACCGGCGCTATCACGGCGTTTTCATCAAGACCAGAGGCGTTTACTGCCAAAGCGTCCAAAGACGACACCCCTGTCAGGCCACTGCCAAGGGCCAACGCAAGCCCCTTTGCAGTGGCGATACCTATTCTTATGCCGGTAAAACTGCCAGGACCAGTGCAGACTGCAATGCCTCCGAGGTCATTCCAGCCAAGATTTAACTGCGCAAACAGGCTCTCAACTGAGGCTAAAAGCCTCCTGGAATAGGTCTCTGTGGAGTTGACGATAAGCTCAGCGCACAGTATGCCATCTTCTGTAATAGCTACGCCACCTGCCGGACTTGAGGTCTCAATGCACAATACCCGCACGACATTAAACCAGCGCGTCAGGGCTTTGGCATAATCTCAGGGGCAAAACCCAGCACCCTCATGATATCGTTGTAGAATACGAGAAGCATCAGAGAGCCCAGAAGAAGCATCCCCACCTTTTGGGCGATCTCAATCTGTTTCAGGGAAAGAGGCCTTCCAAGCGCCGCCTCAATGGCGTAAAAGACCAAGTGTCCGCCATCCAGAATAGGCACTGGCAGCAGGTTCAGAATGCCGAGGTTAATGCTAAGTATAGCCATAAAAAAGAAAAGGTTGACCATGCCAAGCTCAGCCTGCTGGCCGGCCATCTGGGCGATCATGATAGGCCCTCCAAGGGTTGACAGGGGAATAACTCGTTGAAACAGCTTCACAAAACCCTGTAATGTCAGCACGATCATATCCCAGGTCCGGGTAGCGGAAAGATGCACTGCCGAGATAAAATTGAGCTTTTCTATTTCAACATCTCCCTTTGCCGTAATGCCTACTATAGGGGTTTTAATCTCTTCTCCAAAGATATTTTTAAGGGTTTGCGTCTCAGGCTGAACTGTGACCCTAAAAAGCCCATCACCCCTTTTTAATTCCATGGCAATCGGATTTCCATCTGACGACTTGATGATATCTGCTGCATCATTCCACTCGTGCACTGCTTTTCCATTGACATAGATAATAGTATCGCCCTTCTGGATGCCTGCCTTTTCAGCAGGAGAACCTGCTTTTATTTCTCCAATTACAGGCAGAAGCTGTGGATTGCCATAGATCACCAGGATTGCAAAGATGATGAACCAGGCAAACAGGAGGTTTGACACTGGGCCTGCTGCAACCACAGCAGCCCTTTGATACACCGGCTTGTGGGAAAAAGACTGTTCGCGATCACTGACAGAAACGTCTTCCACCTCGTCCGGATTTTCACCAAGCATCTTCACAAACCCGCCAAGAGGAAATGCGGAAATGCAATAATCCGTATAGCCCCGCACCACTCCCCAGACACGAGGGCCAAAACCAATGGAAAACTTCAAAACACGAATGCCGCACCTTCGAGCCACCAGAAAATGACCCAGCTCATGCACAAATATCAGACCGCTCAACACTAAAAGAAAAGACCAGATTGTGGTAATGTTCATTTAATAAATACCTGATTCAATGTATTCATCGGCTCGAAGCCTTGCAAGGGCGTCAGCCTGATAGATATCGTCAATGCCAGTTATCTCGCAGGGCGTAAACCCCTCAAGTGTCTTTGCAATCGTGGCTGCAATGCCGGCAAAGGAAAGCCTCTCTGCCAGAAACGCCTCCACAGCCACCTCGTTTGCGGCATTCAGCGCCACTGGCATGACGCCGCCTGCATTTGCCGCCTCTATTGCAAGACGCAGGCACGGAAAACGGTCCATATCAGGCTCAAAAAACTCAAGGGGTGAGACACCCACAAGGTCAAGAGGCCTGAAGCCAAGCTCAAGCCTGTCAGGATAACTCAGGGCATAGGAAATCGGGATGCGCATATCCGGCGCCCCCATCTGTGAGATTATGGAACCGTCCACAAATTCCACCATGGAGTGAACAATGCTCTGAGGGTGTATGACCACACCCAGACGCTCAATGCCGCAATCAAAAAGCCAGCTTGCCTCTATAAGTTCCAGCCCCTTGTTTATGAGAGTGGCCGAGTCCACTGAAATTTTTTTACCCATGGACCATTTCGGGTGTTTTACAGCCTGGGCAGGGGTAATTACGGCCATTTCTTCAACTGACAACCTGAAAAAAGGGCCTCCTGAGGCAGTAAGCACCAGCCTTTTGACAGTCCGCATGTCCCGACCCTCAAGGCATTGAAAAATGGCACTGTGCTCACTGTCAACAGGCAGAAGTTTAACCTTATGCTTTCTGGCTGCCTCAGTGACAAGGCTTCCTGCTACCACTAAGCTTTCCTTGTTTGCAAGCGCAACATCCTTGCCCGCCTTGATGGCAGCCATGGTAGGCACAAGACCTGCGGCCCCGACCATGGCAGACACCATGATATCCGCCTCATTAAGCGCGGCAACAGTCTTGTAGCCATCTTTTCCGAAAAGCACCCTTGCCTTTTCAATCACCCCTGTGCTTACAAGTTCATCCGCCAGATAGCTGTCAAAAACAGCCACATATTTCGGCTGAAACTGCTTAATCTGCATGGCAAGAAGCTGTATGTTTCTTCCACAGGCAAGCCCCACGACCTCAAATCTGTCAGGATGACGCGCCACTATGTCAAGGGTGTTAAGACCGATTGAGCCGGTTGAACCGACTATGGAAAGGCGTTTTTTAGCGAAATCTTTCATAAGTGTGTTGTAATCATAAAAGCATGAAGCGCAGCAATAAAAAAAGGGACAAACCAAAAGTTGTCCCTTTTTTAACATAAACAGGCGAAAATGAGAAGGAGCTTTTGAGCAGCCTCCTCATTATTATCTCTTAGTCACACTTGGAATACCCGCATGACCGGCACACCATGCAACCGCTCTCAGGCTCAAGCGTAGCCTCGCACTCAGGACAAAGCCTCATCTGGCTCTGCTCTTTTTTCACAGTCAGTTCCGCTGCAGAGGCCAGCACCCTTGCCATGGCATCCGGACAGGAAAGAACCTGTTCGCCCTGCTGCCATGCAGGAGAAGGACAGCGGATGCCTGCAAGCTGCTTGACTATCTCGGATGGGCTGATGCCTGATCGAAGCGCCAGAGAGATAAGCCTTGACTCCGCCTCCATCTGGCATGATGCGCAGCCGCCTGCCTTTCCCATCTGGGCAAATGCCTCGCACAGGTCTCTTTCGTCTCTGTTTACAGTAACATAGAGATAACCGCATCCTGTCCTGACTCGCTCGGTCATGCCAAACGTGCGGCTTGGACGTGGACGGGGGCCTATCTTGCCATTGCTTGCGGCAGCATAGACTGGCGTCTCTTTCGCAGCAGGCGCTGAAACCGCCTTTGGCTGAGATGCCCCCTTCGCCTCCTCTTTCTTAAGATTCAGCACCTGCACAGGCCTGCTGTTGTTTCTGTAGATTGTTATGCCCTTAAGCCCCTCGCGCCATGCAAGCATGTATGCCTTTTTAACGTCTTCTTTTGTGGCTGTCTCCGGAAAATTGATGGTTTTTGACACCGCATTGTCAGTATGCCTTTGAAACGCCGCCTGAATGGCGATATGATCCTCAGGCGAGATTTCAAGAGATGTGATAAAAATGCGTTTAAGCTCTTCAGGCACATCCGCTATATCCTGGATAGAACCGCTTCGGGCTATCTTCTCCATCAAGGCCGCAGAATACGCCCCGCAATCCTTCATCATCCTGACAAACAGGGGATGGGCTTCAACCATTTCAGCGCCATCCAGCACACGCCTTATGTAACTGATTGCAAAAAGGGGCTCTATACCACTGGATGCCCCTGAAATGATACTGATTGTGCCTGTTGGGGCAATGGTGGTGGTGGTGGCATTACGCATGAAAGGTGTTTCAGGCCTGTCGTAAACGCTCCCTTTATAAGCAGGGAAGTTGCCCCTTTTTCTGGCAAGCTCTGCTGAAGCGCATTTGGATTCCGTGTCAATAAAGCCCATAAGTTCTTCAGCCAGATGGATTGCCATTCTGCTGTTATAAGGAATGCCAAGGGAGATGAGCAGATCAGCGAAACCCATTATGCCAAGCCCTATCTTTCTGGTTCGCTGGGTGTTTTCCCGTATCTCCTCCAGAGGAAACCGGTTGATGTCAATCACATTGTCCAGAAAGTGTACTGCCTGAGCAATCGTCTGCTTAAGCCCGTCATAGTCAATGGCGCTGTTTTTTATAAATTTTCCAAGATTTATCGAGCCAAGATTGCAGGATTCATAAGGAAGAAGGGGTTGTTCGCCACATGGATTAGTGCTTTCTATCTCCCCAAGGTGAGGCGTCGGGTTGTTGGCATTGATACGGTCAAGAAATACTATGCCAGGCTCTCCATTTGCCCAGGCTGAGTCAATTATCTGCTCGAACAGCTCCTTGGCCTTGATCTTTTTAACCACTTTTTTTGTCTTGGGATTAAACAGGCTCAAATCGCCATCCACCTCGACAGCTTTCATAAAAGCCTCTGTCAAGGCCACAGAAATGTTGAAATTATTGAGCTTTTTATGATCCCGCTTGCATGTTATGAATTTTTCTATGTCAGGATGATCCACCCTCAGGATGCCCATATTGGCGCCCCTTCTTGTCCCGCCCTGTTTTATTGTCTCTGTCGCCACATCAAAGATGCTCATAAAGGAGATCGGCCCGCTGGCAACACCATGAGTTGTTTTAACAGGGTCACCCTCCGGCCTTATACGGGAAAAGGAAAACCCGGTTCCTCCTCCGCTTTTGTGGATCATGGCAGTGTGCTTCACCGCCTCAAAGATACTCTCAATGGCGTCATCCACAGGAAGCACAAAACATGCGGACAACTGCCCCAGATCCCTTCCGGCGTTCATCAAGGTGGGGGAATTCGGCATGAATTTCAGATTAGTCATGATCTCGTAAAACTCCAGCGCCGTTGCCTCAACATCCGCCTTTTCATCATAAAAAGCATCAGCCCTGGCTATGGCATGGGCAACGCGATGGAACATATCCTCCGGCCTCTCTGCCACGCTTCCATCCTCATTTTTCCTGAGATAGCGTTTTGCAAGCACTACAAGGGCATTTTCAGACAATGGCAGATTAGTTTCAGGCAGCTTTTGTTTTTTATTTTCAGACATCTCTTCTCCTTTTATTTACACTATATATAGTGGCAAAATTAAAACAGCCACAAGATATAGTACCATCCTGTCAAACTGTCAAGGGGGGCAATAAAATCTGAATAAAAAAACATTTTTGAAATACTCAATTTGGGCAATATGAGCGGGCGCATTATGTTTCTGTCATTTCGACAAGCACCACCCCATCTGTCATTTCGAGCCGCGAAGCGGCGAGAAATCCCAACCCCGCGCAAAAAGATTCCTCGCTATCGCTCGGAATGACAACCCGTAAAGAAATCGCTCAGCGTATGCTCGGAAAAACAAAAAATGCCTGTCCTTTTTT
>DYLC01000055.1 GCA_020722285.1 Desulfobulbus propionicus
CGTGAAACCCATTCAAGGCTTATCCAGGATGAAAAGCTGTTGCTGATGTAACTATCCAGCAGCGCCCCATCTGCTGTGTCATCGGCCTGCTCATGTGCAGGTAGCACACTTCGCAGGCCTCTTCCTTGCATCTGGGGCGCTGCTGAATAGTTACAGTACTGTGGTTTTCGTTCGTTTTCGGCATTATACTGGATAGTTACTTGCTGATTTAGGACATGGGGTGATACTGGCAATGAAATCTGATTTTTTTAAGATGCAGGGCGGTGGCAATGATTTCGTCCTGATAGATAACAGGCGAGGGCTTGTCAGCCCTGAAAAGGGCTCTGAGATTGCGAGGATCTTGTGTGAACGCAGGTTCGGAATAGGCGCTGATGGTTTGATACTTATTGAATCCTCTCTGTCTCATGCCTTTAAGTGGCGTTTTTTCAATGCAGATGGTTCTGTAGCCGAGATGTGTGGAAATGGAGCCCGTTGTGCAGCGAGATTTGCCTTTGAGACAGAAATTTCCGGGGATGAGCTGAGTTTTGAGACCCTGGCAGGTGTTATTCACGCAAGGGTCAAAGGCAGGGATGTGGCCATCAGGTTGACTGAACCTTGTGAGTTGAAGACAGATCTTGCACCTTCTGGTTTGACAGGTGTGAAAGATGGCAGCCTTCTGGTGGATTTTGTCAATACAGGTGTACCTCATGCTGTAATATTTTGGAACGATCTCTCTATAGCCCCTGTTAATGAACTTGGGAGACAGGTAAGATATCATGACATATTTGCTCCAAGGGGCACAAATGTCAACTTTATGCAGGTAGTCGGAGATGACAGGCTCAAGGTGCGCACTTATGAAAGAGGGGTTGAGGGTGAAACCTTTGCTTGCGGCACAGGCGCAGTGGCCTGTTCGATTGTATCTGCGTTTAAGGGGCTTGTATCAAGCCCTGTATCTGTCGAGACAAGTGGCGGAGAGGTTTTAGGGGTGGAGTTCAGACAGGATAAGGATACGTTTTCCGATGTTTGGCTGAAAGGGCCAGCTATTATTACTTATAAAGGTGAGTTGCAAGAAATTAGCATATAAGGAGTAAAAACTATGTCTTGTGCATGTGGTTGTTCATGTCAATCGACGGCAAGTGGTGGACAGGCAAAGATAGTCGAACGCATCAAGGGTGCCATCGTGGCTATCGTTACCCCATTCAAGGATGGAAAGTTGGACGAGGAGACTTATAAGAGTCTGATTGAGTGGCATATTGCCTCAGGCACTCACGGGATTGTGCCTTGTGGCACAACTGGCGAGTCTGCCACTTTAAGCCATGAAGAGCACAAGCGTGTTGTTGAGATAGCTGTGAAGACGGTCGCGGGCCGGATACCGGTCATTGCAGGGACTGGTTCTAATTCCACGTCTGAAACCATCGAGTTAACACATCACGCCAAGGCTGCAGGGGCTGACGCTGCTCTTGTGATAACACCTTATTACAATAAGCCGACACAGGAAGGGCTGTATCAACACTTCATGAAGGTGGCTGATGAGTGCAGGTTTCCTATGGTTCTTTACAACGTGCCTGGCCGGACTGCCTTGAATATGCTTCCTGCCACAGTGTCGCGTTGTGCACAACATGAGTATGTTATTGGCATTAAAGAGGCCACCGGCAATCTGAGCCAGATTTCCAATGTAGTCAATCTCTGCCCTTCTGACTTTATTCTGCTGTCAGGAGATGACTTTACAGCCATGCCAACCATGTCAGTCGGTGGGAAGGGAGTAATCTCTGTTACATCAAACGTGGCTCCCGCTGAGATGGCGCAGATGATGGATGCCTGCATCGCAGGTCGCTGGGATGAGGCTAAGGCAAGTCATTACAGGTTGTTCAATCTGTTTAACGCCATGTTTTATGAGACAAATCCGGCCCCTGCCAAGACCGCTCTTGAGCTTATGGGCAAGATTCCATCGGGTGAATTGCGTTTGCCCCTTTGCGCCATGTCGCCAGCCAACAAAGATAAACTGGCTGCTGTCATGCGTGAAGCAGGGCTTTTGAAATAGGAGGTTTTTGTGGTAAAAGCTATCGTTGCAGGGGTTGGTGGCAGAATGGGGGGCAGGATTGTCCATATGTTGCAGCAGGCTGAGGGGATTTCGCTTGGAGGCGGATTTGAAAGAAATGAGCATGCTTCTGTAGGATCTGATATTGGTTTAGTAGTTGGTCTGCCTTTGATGGGGATTTCAGTCGGGGCTGGCATGGAGTCAGTGATTGATGCAGGGGATGTGGTGATTGACTTTACGTTTCATGCTGCAAGTGTTGAACATGCTGAAATAGCAGCCAGAAAAGGAAAGCCCATGGTGATCGGCACAACAGGTCTTACCCAGGAGGAACTGGACAGGATTCGCAGCCTTGCTTCAGCCTCTTTTCCTTGCGTGCTTGCCCCTAACATGAGTGTAGGGGTAAATCTCATGTATAAACTGGTTGAAATGGCAGCAAAGACGCTTGGGGATGACTATGACATCGAGATCGTTGAGGCACATCACAGGATGAAAAAAGACGCCCCGAGTGGAACGGCTTTGCAGATTGGGAAGGTTGCGGCAAAGGCAGCAGGCAGGGACTTTGATGAGGCTGCAATCTATGCGCGTCAGGGTTTAATCGGCGAAAGAAGCCCTAAGGAGATTGGCATACAGACAGTGCGTGCAGGCGATATTGTTGGAGAACATACTGTGCTGTTTGGAGGGATTGGAGAAAGAATAGAGTTGGTGCATAAGGCTTCGAGCAGAGACACCTTTGCAAAGGGCGCGGTCCGTGCAGCCAAATGGGTGGTTGGCAAGCCGAATGGTCTTTATGACATGCAGGCTGTTTTAGGATTATAATCAAGGGAGATCTGAATGAGGGTTGCAAGATTTAAAACTAAGACAGGGGTGGTAAAATATGGCATTGTAAGTAAGGATCATCTGCGTGTGATTATCGCCACCCCATTTGAGGGCATGATAATAGGCACTTCAGAGGCCTATGGCTTTGATGAGGTGACTTTGCTCGCCCCGTGCGAACCTTCAAAGATAGTGGCTGTTGGGCTTAACTATAAGGAACATGTAAAGGAACTTGGTATGGAGTTGCCTGACACCCCACTTTTGTTCATGAAACCACAAAGTTCCGTGATTGGCCATGGACAGGAGATAATTTACCCAAGGCAGAGCAACAGGGTGGACTATGAAGCCGAGCTTGGGGTCGTCATTTCGCAAAAAGCAACAAATATCCCGGAAGACAAGGCGCATCGTTATATACTGGGATATACCTGTGTAAATGATGTTACAGCGCGGGATATTCAGAAGATTGATGGGCAGTTTACGCGCAGCAAGAGTTTTGACACATTTTGTCCATTCGGCCCTTGGATTGAAACTGAGCTAAAGCCTGATAACCTCAAGATTGAGTGTCTGGTAAATGGAGAGCTGAAACAATCTGCCAGCACGAGTGATCTGATACACTCTGTGACAAAGCTTGTCAGTTTTATATCTCAGCACATGACACTTGAGCCAGGAGACCTGATTGCGACCGGCACGCCCAAGGGCATCGGCGAACTTAAGCCTGGCGATGAGGTTGTCGTCAGGATTGATGGCATCGGCGAACTGAAAAATACGGTAAGGAAATAAAAATGGATTTTCACTTTTCAAGCAGGCTTGGCGGACTTCCTCCATATCTTTTTGTTGAGTTGGATAGAAAAAAATCTGAGGTAAAAGCCAGGGGCGTGGATGTGATTGACCTCGGAATCGGTGACCCGGACATACCTACTCCTGATTTCATAGTTGAAAGTTTTATCAGGGCGGTTAAAAAAACTGAAAATCATCGCTATCCTTCTTCCGAAGGTTCGATGGCCTTCAGGCAGACGGTGGCAAACTGGTGCAAAGGGCGTTTTGGACTGGAGTTTGAACCCGGTTCTGAAGTGGCATGTCTCATTGGCTCAAAAGAGGCAATCGGCCATTTTCCTCTTGCCTTTGTAAACCCTGACGATGTGGTTCTGGTGCCGACACCAGGCTATCCTGTTTATCACATCGGCGCCCTCTTTGCTGGGGCTCAGACGTATTTTATGCCACTGGTAGCCAATAACAATTTTTTGCCTGACTTGGAATCGATCCCCGGGGATATTCTTAAAAAGGCCAGGATGATATGGATTAACTACCCAAACAATCCTACAGGGGCTATCGCGCCTGATGGCTTTTTTGAAAAGGTGGTGGCATTTGCTAAAGAAAACGATATCATCGTCTGTCACGATGCAGCCTACAGCGAGATGACCTACGATGGTTATACTGCGCCAAGTTTTCTTCAGACTCCTGGCGCTAAGGATGTAGGGCTTGAATTTCACTCGCTTTCCAAGACCTATAACATGACAGGGTGGCGAATAGGTTTTGCTGTCGGAAACAGCCAACTGATCACAGGACTTAAAAAGGTGAAATCCAATCTGGATTCAGGTCAGTTTGGGGCGGTGCAGGATGCTGCTATCGCAGCACTTGAAAGTGATCAATCCTGTGTCAGGGAAATGCAGCGGATATATACTGAGCGCCGTGATAGTCTTGTTCAGGGTCTGGAGCGACTTGGGCTTTCCTGCCCTTCGCCTGTCGCAACATTTTATGTATGGATGCCTGTTCCTTCTGGCCACACATCCCAGAGTTTCTGCACCCTGCTGCTTGACAAGGCTGGCATAGTTTGCACCCCTGGAAATGCTTTTGGTGCGCCTGGCGAGGGTTATGTGCGCATAGCCCTGACTGTTTCAAAAAAACGCATGGCAGAGGCAGTGGAAAGGATAGCCACGGTATTATAAGGCGAACATTTATAGGGCTTGGCTCAAATATCCTCCCAAGACGTTCTTTTATTGAAAAGGCGCTCAAGATGTTGCAGACAGAAGCTCAGATAAGGCTCGAAGCTATCTCAAACTTTTATGAAACAGAGCCTGTAGGGATGGCTTCTGATACCCTCTTTATCAATGCTGTGGTAGAGTTTTTTGTGGGCCATGAACCTGATACACTTCTTGATATCTGTATGGAAGTTGAAAGGCAGCTTGGCCGGGATCGCACAAAGGGGATGGATCGCACGATTGATCTGGATATTTTGGCAATGGACAGTCTTGTTATTAAGACCCCACGGCTTACCATACCTCACCCCAGATGTCTTCAGCGAAGTTTTGTGCTTGAACCTTGGGCAGAAATAGCGCCTGAGTTTTGTATTCCGGATACACAATTAACTGTGCATGAGGCACTATTGCTGCTGAAGTCAGTTGATTGATCCTATGGCGATTCAATACATTCGACAATTTGCTACTAAGGAAAAATGTTTAAGTTCCTTTTATTTCTGTTGATTTTATATTTTTTATATCGTTTTTTTCAAAAAAAACGGCGTCCTGATGTCTCTACAGGCAGGCAGGACACCTTTTTCCGAAAGCCCCCTCCTAAAGTAACAGATGTGCTTGTGCAGGACCCTGTTTGCGGCTCTTATGTGTCATCGAAGGATGCCTTGGTTGCCAGAGATAAGGATGGAAATGATGTTTATTTTTGCAGTGAGAAGTGCAGGAGTAGTTTTTTACAGCAGCAAAGCGAGAAAGGTCAGTAATTCTTGAAATCCCCTGAGGTTATATGGCATCAAGCACATGTGACAAGGCAGATGCGGGAGCGCAGAAATAGTCACAGGTCGTTGGTGGTGTGGTTTACAGGTCTTTCTGGTTCGGGAAAATCCACCATAGCCCATGAGATAGAAAGGCAGCTTTTTGAAAAAGGCGTAAATCCATACGTTTTTGATGGGGACAATATTCGTCATGGCCTTTGTGGAAATCTTGATTTTTCAAGGCAGCATCGGCAGGAAAACATCAGGCGCATTGCCCATGTGGCAAGACTTTTTGTGGATGCAGGTTTTGTGGTGCTGCCTGCGTTTATCACCCCGTTTGCGGAAGATCGCATGATGGCAAGGGATATTATCGGCACAGAGGACTTTATTGAGTGTTACTGCAAGTGTCCTCTCGAAGTCTGCGAGCAGCGGGATGTGAAAGGTCTTTATAAAAAGGCTCGTTCTGGTCAGTTGCAAGGCTATACGGGGGTGACGTCTCCTTATGAAGAACCTTTGCAGCCTGAGATAGTTTTAGATACTGCCATGCAAAGTATTGCGGAAAGTTCAGCGATTGTTATTTCTTTTCTGACAAAAAGATTGGACCTGAAATTAGATGGTGGTTCCAAAAATTAGAAATTTCGTTTCAAGGGCTTGGTGAACCTTCCATGTAACTATCCAGCATAATGCCGAAAACGAGAGTAATGGAGAACGTATGCATAGACTACTTACAAAACAGATAGATACGCCACAGCTTTTGCTGGGCAATGAAGCGATTGTGCGTGGAATTTTAGAGGGGGGAGCCAGGGTTGTGGCAGCCTATCCAGGCACACCGTCCTCTGAGATAAGCAACAATCTGTTTCAGATCACCATGGATGAGCCAAGGCGGATTTACTTTGAGTTTTCAGTCAACGAAAAGGTTGCAATGGAGGTGGCTGCCGCCGCTGCCGCTGCCGGGGTTCGCTCCGCCACCTGTATGAAGCATGTGGGATTGAATGTGGCCTCTGATGTCTTCATGACACTGGCATATCTCGGGGTAAGGGCCGGCATGGTGATAATATGTGCCGATGATCCGTCAGCTCATTCAAGTCAAAACGAACAGGATAACCGTTACTATGTCCAGATGGCTGGCCTTCCATTGCTTGAACCAACCTCGCCTCAGGAGGCTCTGGAGATGACAAGGGATGCCTTCGTGTTATCAGAACAGCTTGAATTACCGGTCGTGCTTCGCACCACCACGAGGACAGCACATGTCAGAGGTGCTGTGCATTGCGGACAGCTTCCTGAAGTTGATGAGAAGAAAGGTTTCTTTGTCAAGGAAATGAGGCGTTGGGTTGCCATTCCGGCAACAGCCAGACTCAGACACAAGGCCCTTATTGAGGCAGGCAGGAATGCACAGGCCATCAGTGAGGAATCGCCTTACAATTCGATCAAAGGCAGTGGAAAGATTGGCATCATAGCCTCTGGTGTCAGCGCATCCTATGTTGAGGATGCGATTGAAGACCTTGGATGCAGCGAAAAAGTCAGTTTTTTCAGGCTTGGTTTTGCCTTCCCGCAGCCAAGAAAAAAACTGGCGGAGTTCCTGAAAACCCTGGATAAGGCGCTGGTCGTTGAAGAGCTTGCGCCATTTCAGGAAACGGCTGTCAAGGCCATTGCCCAGGAAAACAGTCTTTGCCTACCTGTGCTTGGCAAGTCCTCAGGCCATCTTCCTCTCTGTTATGAATTTACTCCGAAAATGGTGAGAGAGGCTATTTGTTCTGTTCTGGACAGAAAAGACAGTTTTGCACGTCAGCCAGTTGACATGCCTGACACCTCTCAATTGCCAATCAGGCCGCCATCCATGTGTAAGGGTTGTCCTCATACTGAAAGTTATGGTGTGGTGAAGCAGGCTATCAAAGAGATGGGGCATGAAGCCGATGTTCTTTATCCCACAGACATCGGGTGTTATACCTTGGGCGCGCTTCCACCAGTGCTGATGGCGGATTATCTGCTCTGCATGGGCTCAAGCATAGGAAGCTCATGTGGATTTGCTGTTTCGACTGACCATAAAATCGTTTCTTTCATTGGAGATTCCACGTTTTTCCATTCAGGCATACCGCCGCTTATAAATGCAGTGCATCAGAAACACAGTTTTTGCTTAGTTATCCTCAACAATTTTACGACAGCCATGACCGGACATCAGCCCAATCCAGGCATACCAAATATGCCTTTAAGTAAAGAAACATCACGGGTGTCTATTGAGGCTATCGTGCGTGGGTGTGGCGTGGAAAATTGCTTCAGGATAAATCCTAATAAAAAGGATGCTGCTCTGGAGATTGTGAAAAAGGCATTGAGCATTGAACAGGGGCCTGTGGTCATAATTTCTGAGGCGCCTTGCATCTTGAACATGAAGAAAACAGGAGGAAAGCCATGAGTACAGCCATGACACGCATGAGGTTTTTGTTTACCGGCGTTGGCGGACAGGGTACCCTGCTTGCTTCCCGTTTGCTGGGCGAAGCTGCACTGAACCTTGGCATTCCGGTCTTGATAAGCGAAGTACATGGCATGGCGCAAAGGGGTGGAGTGGTAGAATCAACTGTAATGCTTGGAGGTATAAAAAGCCCTATTATATCGGATGGTGAGGCAGATTGCCTTTTAGGCTTTGAGCCGCTTGAGACGATCAGGGCATTGAGGGCATGCAATAAAGACTCAACTATTATCACAAATCTTTCTAAAATAGAGCCTTTTACTGTGAAACTCGGCTTTGCTGCCTATCCCGATGTTGATTATTGGCTTGGTTTGATACAGGAAAGATACAAAAAGGTCTATGCCTGTGATGCTGAAGAGATGGCACAGCAGGCTGGTAGCGCCAAGGCAGGCAATGTGGTTTTGCTTGGGGTGCTGGCAGGCTCAGGCGTTGCTTCAATGCCCATCGCTGTGTTTCAGGAAACCATACGCAGGATTGTGAAGCCCAAGACAGTTGATATTAATCTCAGGGCTTTTGAGCTTGGCTTTGAGTTCGCATTAAAACAATCTACACAAGGTGGATAACATGACAGGATTTTTGACATCAAAACAGTTTTTGCTCAGATTTTTTGTGTTAGCTCTCTGGATATTCATGACAATGTCTTTAACAGCCTGTACTGAAGGTCAGAGAAAAGATATCAAGCATTTCAAGTCTGATATCATTGGTCTTAAAAGAAAGGTCACCCTCTATGATCAGAACGGCAGGGTTCTGAAGGCATGGGAGGGCAGATTCAAGATAGAAGTCCTTGGGGCATTTGTTTCATTTATTGATGAAAATGGTAAGGATGTGAAGGTCAGTGGCTCTGTTGTGGTGGAAGAATTGTAGGGAAGTTCCAGGGTAACTATCCAGCATAGTGCCGAAAACAAACGCAAACTACCGTACTGTAACTATTCAGCAGTGCCCCAGATGCAAGGAAGAGGCCTGCGAAGTGTGCTGCTTGCACATGAGCAGGCCGATGACGCAGCAGATGTGGTGCTGCTGGATAGTTACTGGGAAGGAAGGCTTGAGATAGAGACAGTTAGCGCTTTTATCGCCTTTGTTGATGAAGATGGCAGGCATGTGAAGGTCAGCGGCAATGTTGTGGTAGAGGACCTGTAGCCAGCCTTTATGAGCTCCTCCGTAGATGACAGATGGATGAGGCTTGCATTGGATGAGGCAAGGGCTTGCCTCAAAGATGGTGAGTTTCCCGTAGGTTGTGTTATTGCAGATGAAGGCGGAGAGGTGTGCCGCGCAAGGCGCATATCAAGCAAAGCAATGGCGCCAAGTGAGCTTGACCATGCGGAAATGATAGCGCTCAGGAAATTGACTGATAAAAAAAATGCTGGCCATGCGCCTTTGCAGGGGCTTACAATTTACTCCACCCTTGAGCCATGTCTGATGTGCTTTGGGGCGCTCCTGATAAATGGCATTGAGCGGATTGTATTCGCTTATGAAGATGTAATGGGAGGGGCATGTGGGCTTTCTCTTTTGCATCCACTAAGCGCCTTCAATGGCTGCTATAGCGATAAAATGCTAAGAGAAAGGCTTTATCAGCCAAGGCATGTTAAAATCGAGGCTGGTCTGATGAGAGCAGAGGCTCTTTTAATGTTCAAGGATTTTTTTGCATCTGACAATGCCTGCTACCTGCAAGACACTTTGCTTGCAAGATATACGCTGGAGGCCTTTTAGTTCTTTGAATAACCAGACAACAAGCTTCAGCCCTGCAACGACAGGGATGACATCACGAACTGTTCAGTTTCAAGCTAACACTCAGAATCTTTTCTTTCATATCCTGACCGCCTGTAACCTGCGATGCCGTCACTGTTACATCAACCCTGAGCATCATGGGACTGAGACATTGTCTCTATCTACCATTTATGCCTGGATGGAGTTATTCGCCAGACGTTTTACAGATGTCACCCAGGCGAATCTGATTTTCTTAGGCGGTGAGCCGACATTGCATCCAGAGTTGCCTGCCTCCATTAAAAAGGCAAGGGAGCTAGGTTTTCGATCAATTACTGTGGATAGCAATGGTTTTTTGTTCCACGATTTTCTTGAAAGTATCTCACCGGAGGAGCTTGATTTTCTAAGTTTCAGCCTTGACGGCGCATCTGCCAATGTGAACGACTCTATCAGGGGTAAAGGCGTATTTGATGTCTGTATAAAGGGTATTAAACGGGCTGTGTCTATGGGATTTAACGTAAGTGTAATTTTTACGGCCAGCAGGCTCAATATCCATGATTTGAAGAATATGCCTGCGCTTCTGACAGTTCTTGGCGTAAAACGGTTTTTTATTCAGGTGATAGGCATAAGGGGAAGATCCGCGAGCTATCAGGAGGATGTTGCAGGAAAGGCAGGTGAGGGCCTTCAGCTTGCAAGGGAACAATGGGAGGATGTGGTAGGCAATGTGGCACAACATGCGGCGGCGAGTGGTATGCACGTCACATATCCCAGGGTGTTTCTGGATACCGTCGAGGAGTTTTCATGCGCTGGCAATGTGGCGCAGAACTATTTTGTATTTCCAAACGGAAGGGTTTATCGCTGTCCTCTCTGTGAGGATTACCCAATTCACTCCCTTGAAATAACAGGTGGTGAATTGAAGGAAAGACCCCCCCTGACAGAACGGGAGATATTCAGCCTTTCTATCCCGGAAGGCTGTGTGTTTAATAAGCTTCTTCATTCAGGCAACATAACGTATCTTGCAGATGGTCGTCCTGCTTCAGCCATAGCCTGTTGTATGCTGAAACAGGAGATAAAACCACATGTCAAAAAAATGCCATAAAATCATTTGACTTTTTTTGCAAAGCCATATATTTAACATTAAGTTAATAAAAGAGAGGGTCCCAAAATTGCCTTTTCGTTTGCAAGCTTTAGCTTTCCAATCCTTGCCTTTGATTGCAAGGCGCAGGGCATGGCTGCGTTGCTTATTGGCAAAAAATGCTCACATACAGGCAGTATGCTGCATTTTTTCGTCTCCTCGCGCATTACCCTTAAACGAAATTGCTAATTTCTGGAACCTCCCAACAATCACTCGCGAGAAATAATAAATATGGGCATTGCAACCACACCGTTTTTCGATCGCATTGTTGGGCAGGATGCGTCCATGCAGGCGCTTTTTAGCGTAATCAAGAAAGTGGCTGATGCAGACAGCACTGTTTTGATCACTGGTGAAAGCGGGACTGGCAAGGAGTTGATAGCCCAGGCTATTCATAATACGGGAGTCAGGAGGCAAACCCCTTTTGTGCCTGTCAATTGTGCAGCAATTCCCTATGAACTGCTTGAAAGCGAGCTTTTTGGGCATGAAAAAGGGGCTTTTACCCATGCGATTCGCACAAGGGTAGGCCGGTTTGAGCTTGCCAATAGTGGCACTATTTTTCTGGATGAGATTGGTGATATGCCATTGAGCCTACAGGTCAAGCTGTTGCGGGCAATACAGGAAAGGCGGTTTGAGCGCGTAGGTGGGACTAAAACCATCAGTGTAGATGTCCGTATAATAGCTGCAACCAATGTGGATTTGATGCAGGCAGTGCGCGAGGGACGTTTCAGGGAAGACCTTTTCTACAGACTCAATGTGATACCGGTGCATGTGCCTGCCTTACGGGAAAGAAAATCTGACATTTCTCTGCTTATTGACTTTTTTTTAAAAAAATTTTGTGAGAAAAAAGCTGTTGACATTCAGGCCATTGATCCGGTGGCAAGAAGATATCTGCTCAGGTATCACTGGCCAGGCAATGTGCGGGAACTGGAAAATATTATTGAAAGGATAATAATCTTGGCAAATGGTCCGGTTGTTACTGTGCAGGACCTGCCTGAACATATTATTCAATATGCCCAGGAGGTGCAGGATGATGTGCAAGAAGATATCTCAGAGGAAGCGAAAACAGTTCCAACGGCTGTTGATTTCAATCCTGTCTCTGTCTTTCACTTGCCTGTTCTGCCGGAGGAAGGTGTGTGTCTGAGCAAAGCAGTCGAAGAATATGAAAGAGCTCTTATAATTCAGGCGCTTGAGAGGACAAACTGGGTCAAAAACAGGGCGGCAAAGTTGCTTCAGATGAACAGAACTACCCTGATTGAAAAGTTAAAGAAACAAAACATTGTATCGTCTGACGATACAAAGGACTAATGCGTGGAGTCAGCCAGATGAAAAACAGAAGAATACGGCTTGTTAGCATGTGGACAATATTTTTTTTAAGTGCATCAATAAGTTCACCTCAATTTTGTCCAGCAGATCAGGACCAGACTGTCAGGACAATCTATATCGAACCAGTAAAGTCAGATTCAGCAAGTCCTGCTTATCTTGCCCAGGCAATTGCCGCTATGCTTGCAAGCCGTATGTCAGAGCCTGGGCGTTTGAATATTAAGACAGGTCATACAGATTATTCTACAGCAGATTTTGTCCTGTCAGGCAGCCTGACCCATGAGGGAGACAAAGAAAAGCTGGCGCTGGCGTTAATAAATAAAAAAAACGAACAGCCTGTTGTTTCTGTCTCAATAGGCCCGGTTAGAGTTGATGAGTTGCCAGTGAGATTAAGCGAATTTGCCTTAAGGGCAAGGGATGCATCTTTGGCCACTGTGAAAAAAGATCTGCCAAAGCAGACTGGACCTGACCAGAAACCTGTTCTGTTTGACGTGGAGGCAGATAATGATACAAAGGCCTTTGCCAGGATGCATCCTGATAGGCTATTGACACATAACGTTCCTGCTTCAGAAATGCTTGGCGGAGAAAATGGGCAGCTTTTTGCTGATGTGGCTGTTTCTGCTGAACAAAAGGAAAAACTGCTTCTCGTTGACCCTTCAGGAGCGATGCAAGGCAATGGAGGAACGGAAAGCCTGAAGAATGTGCTTGGTGCACTGCCATCTGCTTCAGACCAAAGGCCAGTGCTTGTAACAGATCAACCTGCAAAATATGGCGTTCAGCCACCGCCTGCAAGACAAAACTCCTGGTTGGACTGGCTTCCATGGATATCTTCTTCTAAGACCGTGCAAAACAGAGTGACAACAATCAACGGAGATTACTCAGAATTGCCGTATAAGACGCCAGCCCAGATAGCGACAACTTCAGAGCCATATACTTACGTTACAACCCAGAAGAAAGGTTATTTTTCCAGGCTTGGCGACATGTTTGCTTCGCCTGCCATACCTCATGACATCGCCAGCAATTCCGTAAAAGCCCATGACAATTTCTCTCTACCAAAAAATGTAGCAGTTTCATCTGGTCAGGGGCCTGCCGATATCAAGTCTGCAACTACAGATGGACAGAAGAACACAACTGTTTCCCAGGTTGGGAGTGATTCCATGACCGCTGCGCCATCTTCCGATGTAGATACCACCAAACAACCAAAACAATCATCAGGACAGGAGCCTCAAAAGAGTGAGAGCTGGTTGGGTTCATTACTCAAACCTTTCAGTTCAGAGGGAGA
>DYLC01000056.1 GCA_020722285.1 Desulfobulbus propionicus
AGAGGTTCCCTGAATGCTCTTGACAAAATTAAAAAGGGATTTGCAAATATGATAGAACGTACAGGAATTATTACATTTCTCGGAAATTCTCTAAAAGAGTTATGCTCATAAACACTCAGTTTACTTTACAGGCATGAAAACAAAAATTGTGCTGCCAGGAGAATGTGAGTTTTCAGATAATATGACTGAATGCCTTGAAACCTATCTTGGCTCATGCGTAGGTGTGGCAATCCATGATCCTATCATAAAAACAGGCGGGCTTCTTCATATCATACTTCCGGATGGTCCTGACTATAAAAAAGAGGCAAGGCCTTGTTATTATGCTGTTACTGGCATACCTCATCTTGTTTCAGGGCTTGAAAGGATGGGCAGCTCAAGAAAAAATCTGACAGCGAGCATCGCAGGAGGTGCCCATATCAACACTATGAATCCTTCCTGCGCTTCTTTTAATATCGGACAAAGAAATATCGTAATGACAGAGGCCCTGCTTGCTGAATTCGGCATTATGGTTGCTCAATCAAGCCTTGGAGGCAACTGGGGACGAGGCATGCGGCTTGATGTAGGAAATGGTAGGGTTACAATTAATTCATCGAGAAAAGAGCAAGTCGAGCCTGGCTCAGTAGATACAACCACTTGCGACGTTAAGCAAATCCTGCTTCAAAAGGCAAATGAGCTCCAGCCCTCTTCAAAGGTTGCAATCAGGGCTCTACAGCTTGCAAACAGCTCATTTGCCAGTTTCAGAGATCTGACAGAGTTGATTCTTAAGGATCAGGTGCTTGCTGCCAATGTCATGAAACTTTCCAACTCTGCATTTTTTGGCAGCTCACGCACCATCACGAATGTCTCTCAGGCCA
Source organism: Desulfobulbus propionicus (assembly GCA_020722285.1). Taxonomy (GTDB): domain Bacteria; phylum Desulfobacterota; class Dissulfuribacteria; order Dissulfuribacterales; family DYLC01; genus DYLC01. The sequence continues at coordinate 855 of DYLC01000056.1, forward strand.
TCAATCTTTTTGGCATGGATCGTTTTAAGAAAATTGTCATCCAGTCCTGTGTTATGGATATTTATCCAATAACTTTCGATAGATATGGCATGGAAGACGGCTCTTTTTTCCATCATTCTCTTGCATGCGCCAAGATAGCGGAAGCAATATCCAGGCAGATAGGCATTGCAGAGCCGGAAACAGCATATCTGGCCGGCCTCCTGCACGATCTTGGAAAGATAGTGATAGAACGTTTTGCTGCGGCGCAATTCATGTTTGTTCTGCACAAACTTTCCAGGAAGCAGATGTCCTGCCTTCAGGCAGAAACAGATTCGCTTGGCATTGATCATGCGGCGATCGGTGGAATAATTTCAAAAAAATGGCAATTGCCCCAGGAACTTGTCGAGGCTATCGCCTATCACCACAAACCCCAGAATGCTTCAATTGCAAACGAGCTTGTCAGCATTGTCCATGTGGCAAATCATATCTGCAACATGCTCGGCATAGGGCTTTCAACCAGCACAATGGGAGATGAGCTTGAGATGTCAGCTATAGAACTTCTTAAGCTTGATGAAAAGGCTGTGGAAGGGCTCCTCGACATCATGCCGGAAATACTCCAATCTCATGACTTTTGAACCTGAAGAGTCATGTCTTGATGAGATTGTAGCCAGGGTAGAGGCGTGGTCTGGATGCCCGTTTTCAGGCTACAATCAGGGCACATTTTCAAGACGTCTGATGAGGCGCATGTGGCATCTGAACATAAAGACATGCCAGGAGTACCTTTCCTATCTTGAGCAGACACCGGATGAATTTCGACTGTTGATAAATAGTCTGACTATCAAGGTCAGCGAGTTTTTCAGGGATCACGAGGTGTTTGATGCGCTCAGGGAGTATATCATACCTGCTGTCATGGATAACAGCCTCCGGAATAAAAATTCGCTTGTAAGCGTCTGGAGCTGCGCCTGTGCCTTTGGCGAAGAGGCATATTCAGTGGCGATTCTCCTGCTGGACTATCTTAAAAAATGCAATCTGTCTTCTGATGACATCCAGATTACGGTTATTGGCACAGACATCGATGAAGTTGCAGTGGAAAAAGCTAGAGAAGGGGTTTACAAGTATGAGGCAATCCAGCCTGTTGAAATGCAGTATCGTGATTATTTCATGCCATGTGATGAACATCATATATCACAGACCCATGTCAGGGTTTCAGATGTCTTGAAGTCTATTGTCAGTTTTACCCGTTTTGACCTGATAAGCTCAACCTATATGACGCCACCTGGGGGCATTTTTGCAGAATATGACATTGTGATGTGCAGAAATGTGCTGATTTATTATGACAGCAGTGTACAATGTTGGGCATTTACGAAGTTCCACTCAGCTTTGAAGCCAGGCGGATTTCTTGTGCTTGGAAAGGCTGAACACATTTCGTCTGAGATGGAAAAATATTTTCGCCAGACAACGTGTGCAAAAATATACCAAAAAAATCGTAACTATCCAGTATAATGCCTAAAACGAACGAAAACTACATTACTGTAACTATTCAGCAGTGCCCCAGATGCAAGGAAGAGGCCTGCGAAGTGTGCTGCCTGCACATGAGCAGGCCGATGACACAGCAGATGGGGTGCTGCTGGATAGTTACTGAAACAGAAAGTTAATCTCTCCATGATCACAGAATCCAGTCCAATATCCGTATATGACGATGCCAAAATCCTGAGCTATGAGACGGTCTATCAGATTTACTACCAGACCCCTCTTCCCATGAGGTTGCTTGACCTGTCATGCAACGTCCTTGCCCAGAATCCTGCCATGGATAAACTGACAGGCGTGAGAAACCCGGATGTTCATGGGCTCAAATGTTTCGAGATCACCAATGCAATAGACTACTGCCACACGGAAAATTGTCCTGTCCGGCAGATGTGTGCTGCAGAGATGGACAGTATCCCGAAAGAGATTCATGACTATTATGACTGTATTCTGCCGAATAAAAAGACATTTTCTGCCAAGACTGTATCTGTGCCATTCTGGGACAGTCATGGAAAAATCGCCGGGATTATCCAGGCAGTTTCAGATGAAACAGATACAGTGGCTATAGCCGCCGCCCTTGAAAACAAGAACCATGAACTGGCGCGAAACCTTGATCTCATAACGGGCTACCATGACATCACAAAGCTGCTGGCAACAGAAAATCACCTTGACAACCTGATGCAAAAGGCATTGTCCATGCTTTCCATGCAGTTAAAGGTCGCAACCGGTGCTATGTACATATTTGACAGTGACAATGAAAACCTGAAACCTGTTGCTACATTCTGTCTGAAAGAAAAGCCAGGGGTATTCTCTCTTGGCCAAGGGTTGCCTGGCCAGGTAGCCTTGGAAAAACAGCCGATTTTTTTAGACTCGTTCCCACCTGACTACCTTGACTTTATATCTTCTGCAGGAGAGATGAAGCCGGTCAATGTCGCCTGTTTTCCCATTATGACAATGGGAAAACTTGTTGGCGTCATAGAGTTTGCAAGCTTCACAGACATACAGCCCATCAAAAAATTTATGGATGGGTTGCTTGATCAGCTCGCTATCGCCATCCAAAACGCCCTGAACTTTGAGCGTATTTCACAGATGGTTTATGAGATGAGGGAGCAAAATGAACAACTTGTAGCGCAGAACGAGGAACTTCAGGCGCAAAGCGAGGAATTGCTTGCCCAGAGTGAAGAGATACAGGCCCAGACCGAAGAGCTTTCAAGTCAGCGGGACGCCCTTGAAAAAAAGAGCATTGAGGCCGAGCAGGCTAACCGTATGAAATCGGTTTTTCTTTCAAACATGTCCCATGAACTCAGAACGCCGCTGAACTCCATTCTAGGACTAACAAGGTTGATGTTGCAGGACAGCAGGACTCCAGCTTCCGTGAAGCACCATGAATATCTCGAGATCATGCTAAGAAACGGAGAAAATCTCCTGGAACTTATAAATGATATCCTGGATCTGACCCGCATCGAAGCAGGCAGAGAAGATATCAAATTCAGCAAGATTGAGTTAAGTGACTTTCTGAGTACCCTTATCGCGAATATTGAGCCAATGGCGCTTAAAAAACAGCTTAATTTTCGGATAGAGACCCAAAACATGCCGGAGCAAGTCGCAACTGATCAGAGAAAACTGCGCCAGGTTATTACAAATCTGCTTTCCAACGCCATTAAGTTTACAGAACAGGGCGAGATTATCCTGAGGTGTTTTGGAAGGCAGGAACTGGCTATGGATTATATCGTTTTTGAGGTTGAGGATACAGGGATTGGTGTGCCGGAGGGCTATGAAGATGTCATCTTTGAACCTTTCAGGCAGGTGGATGACTCGTATGCAAGACGCTTTGAAGGCACAGGCCTTGGGCTCAGTATCTGCAAAAAGCTTGTAGAGTTGCTTGGTGGCAGAATGTCCTACAGAAAAGCCAGGGCAAAAGGGAGTATATTCGCTGTCCAACTCCCTGTAGACAGACGCAGCAAGGACAGATTGCCAGATGAAGAATGGAAAAAGAGACTTAAATCTGTGCTTCTGCCAAGCCAAAAGAAGGCTGACACTTTATCTTCAAAAGACAGCATGGAAAAACCGGATGAGCGCGTTGAAAAAAGCCATGTATGTGAGACATTCGAAGCACAGGCAAAACAACAACCAGCGCAAGCTGTCGCCCAATCACCATCAAATGAGAAATATAAAATCGTCATTATTGACGATGACATGCTCAGCGTACGTCAGCTTGTGCTTGCCTTGAAAGATCCAAAATGGTTGGTTCAGTATGCCTTTGATGGACAAAACGGGCTCAAACTAATCAGGGAAGAACAACCTGACCTTGTGCTTCTGGATATCAAAATGCCTGTTATGGATGGCTTTGCGGTGATGAGGCAGATGCAAAAAGATCCTCTTATCTCACATGTTCCGGTGCTGCTTCTGAGCGCAATGGATGTTGATGCAACCCTTCTGCAATCATTGCCTGCCAACATGAAGGGAACACTTCAAAAAGGTAATATAAAAAGAGACGATTTATTAAGTCGTATAGAAACAATAATAACTATCAAAAAAACAACACAAAAAGATAGTTATCAACAGATTGACAATGATAAGAGAAAAAAAACACTTGCAACCTGCATGAACGAGGGCTATAAAAAGCATACTATTTTAATAGCCGAGGATAACCCTGATAACCTTTTTCTTTGCAAGGAAATACTTGATCAGGAAGATCATGAGATAATTATTGCGAGAAATGGGGCAGAGGCGCTGGATATCATTGGCTGCAAAAAAATTGACCTTGTACTTATGGACATACAGATGCCAGGCATGAGTGGTATTGATGCCATAAAAGCGCTGATTGATTCTGACAAAAAAACAATGCCTGTTGTGGCCATTACAGCCAAGGCAATGAAGGGCGATAGAGAAAAATTGATTCAGACAGGTTTTGATGACTATCTTGCCAAGCCTGTGGTGCCTGATGAATTGACAGCTATGGTTAACCTCTGGCTCAAAGAGCGGGAGTAAAAAGGGGAACAAGCATGACAGATGTTCATATTCCACAAGACAGACCCACTATCATGGTGGTAGAAGACCTTCCAGACAATCTGTTTGTCTTGAAAGAAACGTTGGAAAGAGGCGGATACAACGTAATCGCAGCGGAAAATGGTGAAAAGGCACTGGAATTGCTTGACACATGCAACGATGTGATTGATTTGATCCTCTCAGACATAATGATGCCCAAGATGTCTGGCTACACCCTGTGCGAGTATATTAGAACCGACAAAAATCGTGCGGAAATCCCTGTCATCCTTATTACATCCTACAAGGTTGAGGAAAAAGACGCCATCCAGGGGATGAAAGCCGGTGCTGATGATTATCTGACAAGGCCTATTCATCCTGATCTGCTTATTGAAAAGATTGAACGCATAATCACAAAAAGAAAACAGATCAGCCACTTGCTGGATGTATGCAAGGAGAAAAGTGACACTCTTGAATCTCACGAGTGGAGCATCAGAATGCTGGTGCATGACCTCAGAAATCCACTCACAAGCGCCTTGGGCTATCTCTCACTCCTGGCATTAGACAAGGATATAACCGAAAGGCAGGCCAGGTTTATCCAGAAAATCCAGGCTGCCATAAACAAGCAGGCTGAAATGCTGCAGGACCTGCTGGCTATAGCTGCTGCCAAGGAAGGCAGGCTTGTGCTTTCAAAAGAGGTATTTTCCCTGTGTGACTGCGTTCGGGAGCACATGCTGCTACAGCATGGTTCTGCTGTAAGCAGAAAGGTGGCCTTTCACTTTGAATGTTTTAACAAGGAAATGAAAGTAAACGCAGACAGAAATCTCCTTGGCAGGGTGATATCAAATCTGTTGATCAATGCGGTCAAATACAGCACGTCAGGCAGTATGATAGAGGTATTTACAGGGATGCACGATGACATCCCCATGCTCTCGCAAATATCTCCTCAACCGCAAACAGCGCAAAAAGCATGGTTTGTCATCTCTAACGAAGGGGATCCTATTCCTCTGGCTGAGCAAGCCAAGATATTCCACCCGTTTGAACGGTCCGCTCAATCTAAAAACGAGGAAGACTATGCAAAAAAAGGCATTGGGCTGGGGCTTTGTTTCTGTGAGCAGGTTATCAAACTGCACGAGGGGAAGATCGGCGTTGTATCGCCGGTTCCAGGAAAAAATGACGGCGTGATGTTTTACTTCAGCTTGCCATAGTTATCCTTTTTAATCCCATTTTTTTAAAAAATGATTGATTATGTCCTATCTTATGAAACCTGAACTTGTTATGCCCGCAGGCAGCCTTGATAAACTGGATATTGCTATTCAATATGGGGCGGATGCTGTTTATGTAGGTGTGCCGAGTTTTTCCCTTCGCGCCAGGGAAAATGATTTTCGCTTTGAAACTGTTGCCAATGCCATAGATGAGGTAAAAAGCCGAGGCAAAAGGGTTTATCTGACCATCAATATCTACCCCCGAAATCTCAAGATCGAAAGCCTCAAAAAGGCTATTCCCGTGATGGCTGAGGCAGGGGCGCATGGTTTTATTGTGGCTGATCCTGGAGTTATCGGTCTTTGCAAAAAACTTGCGCCTGATATCCCACTTCATCTATCTGTTCAGGCAAATGCAGTCAACTATGAGGCGGTGAGGTTCTGGCAATGCCTTGGTATAAAGCGGGTCATACTTGCCCAGGAGCTTTCTCTGAAGGAAATCGAACGGATACGAAAAGAAAATCCTTCTGTTGAACTTGAGTTTTTTGTGCATGGCTCTGTCTGCATGGCCTATTCCGGTCGTTGTCTGATCTCAAACTACCTGACCCACAGAGATGCCAACCAAGGCACTTGTACCCAGAGTTGCCGCTGGAATTACAATGTTTATATAGAAGAAGAGACCAGAAAAGGCGCTTTTTTTCCTATAGATGAGGATGAGCATGGTGCATATATTATGAATTCAAAGGACATATGTCTGATTGCACACCTAAAAGAACTGATGGAGGCAGGAGTCACGAGTTTTAAGATTGAGGGACGCTCAAAAAGTATCTACTATGTTGCTACTGTGGCGCGGGCTTACCGTAAGGCTATTGATGGTATGCTTGCGGGTAAACCTTTTGATCAAAACCTTTTAGATGAGCTTAAAAAAACGGCAAACAGGGGTTTTTTCCCTGGTTTTCTTAAAAAAGACCCGGGCCAGACATCGATCTATTACGAAAGTTACAGGCCGGTACAGACCCATGAGTTTGTGGCTGTGGTCAGGCAAAGGAAGGATGAAAAAATGCTTGTCGAGATTAAAAATCGTTTCAGTTGTAATGAGCAGATAGAGTTTATGACCCCTGATACAGATGGCATGCTCACCATCCTGTCCATTAAAGACAGGGCAGGGCAGACAATGGACTGTGTTCATGGTGGTTCTGGTTCTGCATGGATCAGCACAGCAGAACATATTGAACTTCCAGCAGGGGCGATACTTAGACGTCCGGTGCATTAGAGAGTTTTTAAAATTGTCTTCGCGTCTTTTCATTTCTTGCCTTTGAACTTTCTTTCTGTTTTTTTAGAGGTTTCTACCAAAACTTTCCTTGTCAAGGAAGGGGCACTTTTCTGAGATCAAAAAAACGCACATGACACAAAAAAAACAGAAACTTCAGCCAAAACGCACAAGTCAAAAGGGATCGTTTAACTTTCCATACCTGGCTGTGATTGGCGTATGTGTTATCAGCGCCTTTTTGGCCATTCTTTCCCTTCTGCCTCTGCCTGAAAACGCTCCTCTGCCGAAAAAACCGGTTTTTGAGGAGCCAGATGCATCCAGAACGCCGCTTATTCCATCTCCTGCCATGCCTGATTCTGCCCCTGATTGTTCTGTCAAAAAAACTCCTTCCATAGACACAAGGCCGTCTGTGGCAATCGTTATTGATGACATGGGCTACGATCTTGAATTGAATCAACTTTTGATAGAGCTGGAGGCCAGACTCTCATTTGCTTTTTTACCCCATGCCCCGTTTTCAAAAAAATTTGCCATGCTTGCTGCTGAAAAAAAGAAGGACATATTGTTGCATCAGCCTCTTGAGCCAGAAAACGGCGAGCTTGATCCTGGCAAAGGCGTACTTCTTACAAACATGCATGCTTACAGAATGCGGGAGATTTTACAAGATAATCTTATGAATATACCTGGAGTAAAAGGCGTTAATGGTCACATGGGCTCAAAATTTACCAAGGATAAAGAGGCGATGGAAATCCTGCTGGCAGCCATTAAAATGTCGAACATGTTCTATCTTGACAGCTACACTTCAGTTGATTCTGTGGCAGAAGAGGTGGCAAAGTCGCTTGGAGTGAAGACGGCAAGGAGGAATGTCTTTCTGGATCACACGGTCAGTAAAGAGGCAATCAGTCATGAGCTTCAGAGACTTGTCAGGATAGCCAGGCAAAATGGTCATGCCATTGCAATAGGACATCCACATAAAGAGACTTACGAGATACTTTACCGGGAGTTGCCTGTTATTCAGAAACAGGTAAAAATTATCCCTATCAGCAAGCTTATTGAAGAACTACAGGAAACTTCCAAAAAGTAGGTGGCAAAATGGAGAAAAAATACGGCACAAAAGAGATAGAACAGGCCGAACTTGAACCTTGGCTAAACCCGTCCAAGGAGCGTGACTACACCATAGAAATAACATTTCCTGAGTTTACCTGCCTGTGTCCCCGTTCAGGTTATCCTGACTTTGCAAAGATCGAAATCAGTTATGTGCCACAGGATTTTATTGTGGAACTCAAGTCCCTTAAGCTCTATCTTAACAGTTATCGAGATAGGCACATCTCCCATGAAGAGGTGACAAACAGGATTTTTTCAGATATTTTGAGCATTATAAGGCCTAAAAAGCTATCTGTTGTGGGAGATTTTCATCCACGCGGCAATGTCCATACAGTTGTAAGGATAGAAGGTCCTTAAAAATACTATTTACCTTGAAAAGCGACACCTTTTAACGGTTTCTAAAATGGCACAGGCTGAGGATAGCCAGATCTTACAAGTCCATGTGCAATTGCTGTAATCATTGCATTGTGCTCAAGGCACTCCATCAAGCTCAAGGCTGACATTAGGTCTTTGGCCCTGCTAACAGCCCCGTGGTGGGCAAGTATCTGAACAGGAGTTCCAGAAAGAGACCTTGCCACAGCCTCAGCCAGTTCCTTTGAACCTGGCAGGGCAAATGGCACGGTCACGATATCCTTGAGCATCATTTTGCCTTCGGCTGTCAGATGTGGAAGCATAGACAGGCCTGCAATGGAAAGCCCAAGACAGTAAGGCGGGTGGGCATGAACAATGGCACGGGTTTCAGGTTCTGCGTGGTAAATCGCAAGGTGCATGGAAAGCTCTGAGGAAGCAGTGCCTCTTCCCGAAATATTTCGTCCGGTTATGTCCATTTCAATCAAGGCATCTGCTGTGATGAAACCCTTGTGAGCGCCGGAAGGGGTAATCAGGATGGTATTTTTTTCTGTGCGAATACTCACATTCCCATCCATTCCGGCTATGAGGCGTTTGTCATAAAGCGCCTTGCAAACCCGAACTACTTCAACGCTGGCAGGATGTCTATCCTTCAAAGTTGTATTCCTTTTTGGCTGTCACCTCTTTTTTGATGCGGTTGAGGCAATAACTCAGGGCTTCAATGCAATTTTCACGGATGTCGCCAGCAACGCCGAGTAACATGATGTCATCCCCCACCGACAGCCTTCCTGTGTTGATCTCCGCTTCGACAGCAAGCACGCCAGACATTTTTTCAGTATCAGCGATCACCTCAGCCAGCCGTTTGGTGTCTGCAGTTACGTCGATGTGCGTTACAGGATCGCCTTTTCTTGTGCAGTTTCTGACAACGCCATTGTGCAGCAGGATCATCCCGGCAGCGCCAGCGCTTTTGTGTTTCAGTTTTTTCAGCAAGTTTTCGATAGATAGAATAGCCATAAAATAAAATAGTTGACACTCGTTGTTTTTAAGGTTACAAACGGTTGTAACATAACTGTAAAATTTTAATCAAGAGTTATTATACTTCAAAGGGAGGAATATTGTATGAAAAAAGTCTGTGGTATTTTATCTGCTCTTGCGTTAATGTCTCCAGCCTATGCCATGAGCGCCACTGATTCCACTGCTGATTTGCAAAAAAAGATCGATATTCTGGCCAAAGAGCTTGAGTCGCTCAAGAAGCAAATGAATGATGTGGCAGAAAAGCAGGCCAAGGTCGCTGATGAATCTGAGAGCATGGCGGAAAAGCTTGAAGGGGTTGTTGGCAAAAGCAATCTGGAGTTTTCAGGGGATTTCAGATTCAGAATTGATTCCACGAGGGCAGATGTGCCTGAGCATTTTTCAGGCACAGATATGTATAATGCCATGACAACCATTCCAGGACAGATGGCCTCCATGTCATCTGCACAGTTGGGCCAGTCTCTCATGCCGATGATGTCTGCCCTTTCACCTGAAATGCAGCAGCAGATGGGTGGTATGATGCAACAGTGGGACTCTATGACAACCGATCAGCGCACTGCTGCATTCGGTTCAGCAATGCAGCAGATGATGGGCGCTCTTACGCCAGCGCAGCGCGCACAGATGATGCAGATGTTTGGATATACTTCTCAACCAAGTCGTGATATAGAGAATGATCTTCTTTACACCAACAGGCTCCGTCTTAACATGAACGCTAAGGCAAGTGAAAACCTTGCGTTCAAGGGACGTCTTGCCATGTACAAGATATGGGGAATGGAGACTTCTACCACGACTGCCGTGCCATTTGGTATGAACGGTTTTGTATGGGATCCAAACATCTCCCGCAGACCTCACGACAACACACTTCGTGTTGAGATGGCTTATGCCAACTGGGAAAATATTGGCGGCATTCCAATGTGGTTTTCTGTAGGTCGCAGACCAACTGTTGACGGTCCACCGCTTCAGCTCAAAGAAAACCTTAGCAAACGCTATGCCACACCTGTAGGGCTTGGCGTTGACTGGACATTTGATGGTCTTACCATAGGTTACGGTTATTCTGAGCCGTTTCCTGGGAAGGTGCGCATCTGCTATGGTCGTGGCTATGAGTCAGGTTTTAAAGATATGTATGAAGATAACTTTGACGATACTGATCTCTATGGCGTAAGCTGGGATATCATTGACGACAAGGATGCTGATATATTTGCCAATGTTCAGCTCTTCAGGGCGGCTGATATTCCAAATTATATGGAAGCCACCATGCCGTTTGTAGTCAATCCGCAGAATCCTACTTATCTCCTCAATATGATGCCTGCAATAGAAAGTGGCATGTATGATGGATATCAGGTAGGGGATATTTATCACGCAAGCGGTGTTTTCATGCACAAGATCAACGGAATTGACTATTTTGTGAGTGCAGGGCTCAGTCGTACTGACAATAATTTCGTGGATCCAAAGGGATTGTTCCCAGGTCTTATGACAGCGCCTGGCGAGGATGAAAATCGCACTGGATGGGCGTTCTACACTGGGGTGCGTGTTCCTGTTGAATCTCTTAATTCCAAATTTGGCGTTGAATATAACTACGGTTCACGTTATTGGATAACCTTCACCCCTGCGGCTGACGACCTCTATCAGTCCAAACTCGCCACAAGGGGACATGTTGCAGAAGCTTACTGGATATATACCCTTCCAGAAGATTTCATCACTAAAAACGCCAATGCCTTTATCCGCGCAGGCTATCAGTATTACTGGATGAATTATACTGGAAGTGGAAACTGGATGGGCAAACCTATTGATGTCAATGAGCTGAATGATCCTATGAATGCGCAGCAGTTTACTCCTGTTGACAAGATGGATAATGCATACCTTACATTTGAGGTATATTTTTAAAAATATCTGTTATTGTACAGTGGTATGATAAAAAAGGGGGCCTTTGATCCCCCTTTTTTATATAGAAGTTCCCTAAATTGAATGGACAAGGGGTTTATTCACAAAAGAACCCCTTCGTAATGTCCTGCAAACTAATAAATGGAGCATTACATGATGACAGTTGGCGAGCTTAAAAAGCAGCCCGAGCTTTTAAACAGCATTGACTGGAGCATGACGCCTGAAAAGGCAGTGGATATGTACCTGGAATGGGGAGCTGGCTGGACAAGAGGAAATGAGTTTGTCAGAAGCGCCAATGATCAATCCATTTATTTTGTCATTTATAACTGGGAAAAACCAGCTCAGGTCACATTGATCAGGAGAAACTCGCAGGAGGCTCTTGAACTCGCAAAGGTTGAGGTGCCTGAAGAAATGACAAAAGAGGCATACGCAGAGTTTGGAAAACGCCCTGGCGTCGGGGTTTATGCCCTGACTCACAGGCTCAAGAAATGGCTTGCAGAGCGATTAGGTGCGCCTGTTCCAGCAGAATAGATAGTATCCTACTTCTTCATCGTTGCCAAAGTCGTTGAATAATTTATCTCGCAGCGTATTTAAAAATTTTT
>DYLC01000057.1 GCA_020722285.1 Desulfobulbus propionicus
TGCACATGAGCAGGCCGATGACACAGCAGATGGGGTGCTGCTGGATAGTTACTTTTATTTTTGATTTTCAAGTCTATTATCCAGGTGGAAAACAAGCTCTCTGAGTTGATTTTCTTTTGTTTGTGGACAAGATGGAAACACGCCAAGACCAAGCTCCTGCTCTGGTTGGCTCAGGGTTATGTCTTTCAGTGAGACATTTAAGTTCATATCCAACTTTTTAAACGAAATTGCCATCTCTATTGGAAACATAAGTCCGTCAGGCATCTGCCGCCATGCTGTATAGTTTATGCTGATGTGTTGGTTTTCCAGGTGAAGAGGGGCGAAGTTTTCGACATTAAAAGCAAAAATACCTTGCCACTGGGCGAGATCCAGTTTAATGGCAGCGCATTTTTCTGATGTCGCCTCTGTAACCAAGCCATCGCAGTTTATGGGTCCCCCGCTTCTGAAATTATATGCAGACCAAGGAGAAAATGCCCATAGAATGGCATTCTGCCATAGTTCTTTTCTTTCTGGGTCGCCGGAGACATCCTCCCAGTAACATTCACTGTCAGAGAGGTAAAGCCCGGCCTGTGCGTTTTTAAAAAACAGGTTGTAGAGTTGGACACCAATTGCGCCTGTGCCTGTCATCTGGAGCACAGGATTTTCCTTGTCAAGATTGATTACTAAGTTGAATCGTGTTTTTGGTTCTTTTTGACCGAAAAATTCCGGCTGAACAATACCTGTGGCCTTGAGGCTTGACGGGTACATCCTTTGCGCCAAAAAGCCGTCTTTGAGCAGGATTGTTTTGCGCAGCCCTTCATGTATAGGCAACAGCGCACAGCCCCACAGACTTTGTAAAAGCAGAAACAAAGACAGAAAAGGCAGGATGCCTACGCTCCTGCCCTTTTTCGTTAATGACAGTTTTTTTGCTTCACCCCTGGACAAGCGGATAACTCACAGGAAATTTGCCTGGATCCAGAACGAGCTGGCAACCAAGTTTTTTGTCGGCATTTATTACAAGAGGTCCGAGCAGGTTGACTGTGATTCCGGCAGGATTTCCGTTTGGAACGGCCACAATGACAAACACCTCTACCTGACCAACGTCAGTTACAGCAAGTTCTTCCTGAACATTGTCCGGGATATCAAAGACATAGTCTGTAAAAAAGCTGGATGGATGCGCCACAACAAATGCAATGTCCGGCGTTTCAGTGCTTTGCAGCCAGAAAAAAGGCGAGTCTGGTTTGTGCGGCAGCAATACATAGTTTTTCTGTTCAGGAAATCCAAGAATACCTTTTTGCATGGTTATAATCTTGTCTTTATCAATTTCTATGTAGCCAAATCTTTTAGTGAAGATTTCCATGAGATGCTCCTTATGATTTTTTTCTCAGAGAGGTTGAGGTTATGGTGATCTTGTCCAGCTCGGAAGAGTCTAATGCTGAGTTTGCCGCTATTTTGTTTTCTTCCTGGATGCGCTCGAAGACTTCATATCGTAAAATTGTAGTGTTGGTGGGCGCTGCAAAGCCTATTCTCGCCTGATTGCCTCTGATGTCTATCAAGGTCAGTTCGATGTTGTCACCTATCAATATCTTTTCCCCTGGTTTTCTTGTCAGTATTAACATAGCTTGTCCTGTTCTCCTCTTTTTAGGATATTTCTCTAAATGTAATCCACAAGGCTTGTTTTCATTATTCTAGCTCCTGCAGCGAGCGCAGCCTGATATGCTGTCTCATAGGCTTTAAGACTGTTGAATGCCTCTACCATTTCGGTGTCCTGGATGTCAGAGAGTCGTTCCTTGTTGTTTAGGGTAAGAGTTTCTGCCATATCCGCCCTGTTGTCAAGGGAATTTGAGATTGATCCAAGTTTTGAAAGCTGAAAGTTTATGTGTTCAATGCTTGCATCGATGTCTCCGACGCTGTTTTCAATGTCAGCTCTGCTGTTTTCATTCAAGGCCGTCTTAAGCAGGTCCAGCGCCTCGAATATGCCGCTTGTCTCAAGGGCTGAGTGGCCATCCAGATTGATCTTGGTGGCCAGTCCCTGTGCTACGTTAAGGGTTATATCCTCCTGGTTACCGTTGTATGTCACGTTGCCGTCTTTGTCGAGCATGAAAGGCGCCTGCCCCTGCGGATAATCTTTTGTTTTAGTGCCGGCAAGCACATATCTACCACCGAGCGAGGTGTTGCCGAGGGCCACGACCTCTTCCAGAATGGTTTGGATCTCAGAGGCGATTGCCTTGCGGCTTTCTGCGCTCTGGCTGTCGTTTGCCCCCTGGATGGCAAGGGCCTTTGACCTCATAAGCCTGTCCTGTATCTGCGTGACAGCGCTTTCAGTAGCCTTTGCCCATGCCTGGCCATACTGGATGTTTCTTTGAAACTGTTTTGTCTCTGCCACAGCGCCCCTGATGTTGAGCGCAAAGGTCAGCTCAACAGGTTTGTCAGAAGGCCTTCGAAATACCTTACCTGAAGAGATAGTGGAGTTCGTGTCGTTGAGATTGGATGTGGTTTTGCCCAGATCCATAGTAAGTTGATTATACATGCTGTTCATCGTAATCCTCATGGCAGCCTCCGAATTCGCATCTACTTAGCCTGTAACAGCGTCTGGAACATCTCATCCGCTGCTGAGATCAATTTTGATGCAGCGGCAAAGGAGTGCTGAAATTTTATCAGATCAGCCATTTCCTCGTCTAAAGACACGCCAGACACCTCATCACGTCTTTTTTGGAGTTCATTGACAACATTTTGACTGAAGTCATAATCCATCTGATATGCCCTGGACTGGATGCCTACAGAGCCTATCAGCCCATAGTATGCCTCCCCAAGCCTTGCTCCATCGAGGGCGTCTATCTGTTCGCGGCTAGCCTGTCCCATTTTCAGGGCATTGAGGTTGTTAGCCGGGGAAACCTCACCTCCAGCAGGCGTCAGAAGACCCAGACCCTGCAAAAGTCCATCAAGAACACCTGGCCCTGTGGTGTCATCTGCCAGCACAAATGTCCCTCCTCGCGCCTCAGTGGAGATGTTTAATCGTCCGTCCTGCACCCATGCGCGAACATCTTCCATTGAATCAAGACGTTTTGCAATGTCGTCCAGGCTATCGTAAGCGCTGTTGACCTCAAAGGGAAAATTGCCATTGAATGTCCCAAAATTTACATGCGTCATGGTATCAAGCACGCTGACAGGTTTGATTTCGTTGATTGAAAAACTTATCGCCTTGTCTGGTGCGTTGCTGACAAGCGTCAGACGTCCGGTTGGATCAATGGATGCAGTGACAGAGCCTGAAGGATAGGCTGCATTGATGGCATTCAGAAAGCCCTGCACTGTGTCTGTGGCAGGGTCATTTACTGTGTAGGTATGAAAAACATCGCTGCCGTCAATGTCCGCTCCTGCAAATGTGATATTAAAACTGTGAGGTCCAGCGCCTGAAATGGAAAAACCCTGTATGTCATTCCATACAGTGGCGGCGGTGATGGGGGTTGCCGCGCTGGTCTGCATCTGTTCTGAGCCGGTTAGAGAAGTCGCCAGGGCATTGCCATTATCATCGTAGAGATACAGATTGAATGTCCCATCTGTTATGCCTGTGGCAAGGTTGGCCATCGGTTCTGTCAGTCTGTCAGTCAGGAAGTTTCCTGTTGCCATCATCTCCTGCTGACCAATGCCAATGGCCGAAAGCACACCGCTTGTGTCATTTGAAAATGTGATGAGTTCCCCTGGATTGGTACTTGTAATGCTTAGTCTGTGGTACTCAATCCCCTGAATTGTCACTGTTTCAATCGTGGCATCGAGGCCGACAGTATTGTCAATCGCATCTGCAAGCCCCTGAAGGCTTGTGCTGTATTTGTCAATCTCAATGGTTGATGAGCCGACAACTGTGCCGTCTGTTGCGAAGCGATTGATGGTGAATGAGCCGGAATCAATAGTGTCTGCTGTTTTCAGGCCGGACTGGGCGGATGTCAGCACAGCGGCCGGGTCAGTCACAGGTGTTCTTGTTTCAAGCGTGCCGGTCTCAGAACTGAAATGACCTGGGTTTAGGCCAAGGTACTTCAGAAAATTGCTGGAGTCATTTCCAAGCGTGACTGATGTCCACTTGCCAGGTGAGTCTGGCGCAAGCGGGTCTTCGCTTCTCATGTCATCATCAACCCAAACGCGAAGTTGTCCTTTATCAATGTCAGCGCTGATGCCTTCAACTTCATTGATCTTTGCCACTATGTCCTCAATAGACTGGGTGGTAGGGTTGTCTATGGTTATTTCAATGGGGTTTACACCAGCCATGTCATCAATCATATCCACAAGATGCCCTGCCTCATTCTGTACCCAGAGCGTGAATTTCCCTGCTGAGATCTCAAGGCCAAGAGGCCTGGATGAGTCTTTCACAGCTTCACTGCTTGCAAGATAAGAAGAGCCTCTGGGGCCTACCTGTGCTGCTGCGATAAGCCGCGGATCATCTTCAAGCACCTGATTCAGCCCTATGGTAGCCGCATCATAGCCAGTGAAAAAGCTGTTGAGGCCGAGGCCGGTTAACGCGCCTGATGTGTCTTTGCCAAAAGCAAAGCCGCTTACTGTCGTGCTTCCATCTGTCTGGATTACAAGCCTTCCGTCCAGAATCCTCGCTGAAAGTCCGACGTGTGAGCCTGAGACAGGGAATGCGGCATTGCTGATGGCATCGCGGATGTCGGTGATTGTGGTGGAGTTGGCAAGCACGTTTACTACAAATGGGTCATTCACCTCAGGTGTGGAAGGGTCGTAGTCAATGACGTTGCCATCCGAATCATACAGCCATATCTCAAAACTGCCGTTTGTAATCTCGTCAGACATCACAAGACCGGATGACCTCATGCTAATGGGTTCTCCCTGATTTATAACGGAAAAGACGGCTGCTGTCTCCTGAAGCGGCGCCAGTCCAACCCCCTGGCTGTGCTGGCTGTTAACAGTCTTGATGAACTCAGTGCCTATCTTGTTCAGCTCCTCAAGATAATTCAGGGGGTATGCAGAGTCAAAATTGCCAAGATTAAGGTCATAAACGCCACCTGATATGCCTTCAACGTGGAAACTGATGGGAAAGTCCCCTGTCAGCACGTCTTCTATGATGATTCGTCCTTCGTCGTTTATCCTGGCTTGGACCCGGTCAATTGGAGGAGGCCCTGGAAGCCTGTAGGCCTCTTCAATGTTTTCCAGGAAATCTCCAACAGTCGCATTGGTTTCAGGCGGACCTGGGTCATAGGTAAAGGTGGAATTGACAGGTTTTCCATCCTGATCTGTGCCTGAGAACTGGATGCTGAAGCCTGCTGCAACCGTAACGCCGTCTATATCTTCCCATCTCGTGTTTGTATTTATGGAGAGACCTCTTGAGGTATTCATGACGGACCCTGTGAGTATCTGAGGGTCTTTCGGATGGATTAGCGACTTGATTTCCATCCATCCTCCAAGCTCTCCACGCTGGATGTCCTCTGTGGTAAGCTCTTTTGTCTGTCCTGCTGAACCGATCCAGAACACGCTGTCTTCCCTCATCTCCAGCTCCCATGACTGATCGTTTTCCACAAGAGGACTGCCCTGTCCTATGAGGATGGTGTAAGAGCCTCTCTTTGTTTCAAAAAAGTTTATGTCTGTGATGCTGGACAGATTTTTTACAAGCTCGTCACGCTGGTCTCTCAGGTCATTGGCAGAATGTCCTCCTGCCTCAAGCGAAACGATCTGCACGTTGAGGTCTGAAATCTGGCTTGCGAGTTTATTTATGTCGTTGATGGATTGCTGAATGTTGAGATTGACATCTTCCGAAAGCTTCAACAGGCTGTTGTAGCGTTCTCGCAGACCGGTCACGATCAGTGATGCCTGCTCCAGCAGGTTTTGCCTCTCTGCTATGCCTTCGGCATTGTTTGCCAGGTCTTCCCAGGCGGCCCAGAATCTGTCTATTGTTCCACTCAGGGCATTGGTGTCCACTTCGTTCATGATGGTCTCGACCATCTTCATGCCTGCCTGTCTTGCGTCCAGGCCCCCCATGGTGGAGGTCTTGTCAAAAAGGGTTGTAGTGATGAATTTGTCAAAGTCCCGGTTTACTTCAAGGGCTGTTACGCCGTTTCCAATCGGGCCTATGCCAGAAGGTGTCGGATCCGTGGGGGCAAGGATAGTATTCTGGCGGGAATAGCTTTTTGTCGCAACATTGGTGATGTTGTTGCCTGTGATATGCAGGTTCATCTGGTGGGTCAGAAGTCCCTGCTTTGCAACATTTAAAAGACTTGATAAGCCTGCCATAATGCCTCCTGCCTGCTGCTTTCTAAACGCTCAGATGTGAGATATAGCCTGAAGTAGGATGGTTGATCTGGTTGCCAGGGCCATAAGTCGCAGCCTTGCCGCCTTTTGAATTATCTTTCTGATGGAGTAGAAGACCGAGCATCTCATGGGCGAATTTTTTTCTGTGCTCAAGCCACTGCTCATGTCTTTTAAGCCGTATTCGCGCATCTTCCTTCAGACAGAAATGAATCATGCGCCACGCCTCAAGCCGCATGACCTCACATGGGTTTGCAAGTTCAATGATTCCATCCCAGCGCTGTTTGTCGTTTGGTGACTTTGTAATATTTTTGCACAGCAGAAGTATCCTGTCTGCAACTTTTGCCAGGCTTTTTTCTGCTGAGGCAACTGATGCTGCAACTTTTTCCTTCTCTGCGATAAGAGGCCATAGTGAATCAATGTCGTTAGTTACTATGGCATTCCATTCCTTGTTCAGGGTTTCCAGAAGATTTTTCCATGCGTTTTCAACTAGTTCCATTTCCTGCCACAGGCGAACGGGCATTCTTAGAGGCATCTGTCTGGATGTTTTTTCTGTTTTTATGGTCTGTAACATTGGATTTTCTCCTGAAATGCCAATTTTAAAAGAAAAAAAGCAAAAGACGTGCCACATAAAAAAAGCAGTGATATCTTCCGGCATCACTGCTTTTTTACTGTAACTATTCAGCAGCACCCCAGATGCAAGGAAGAGCCTGCGAAGTGTGCTGCCTGCACATGAGCAGGCCGATGACACAAGCAGATAGGGTGCTGCTGGATAGTTACAAAAAAATTGTTAGAGAACAAGACGTGAAGAGGCGAAAAAACGCAGCAGCCTCCTGTATTTGAGTATTTTTCTTCGGTGAGCAACACAGCCACAGGGCGAGAAATCGTAATTTTTGGAGCTTCCCTTTAATCAAGCTATTTGACCTGTTTCTGCATCTGTTGATACAGCATGTCACCGAGCCCCATGCCCTTGCCGTTTGCCACAAGCTTGGAGAGTTCTTCGTCGAACATGGATGTGTAGATTTCTTCCTGCATGCCGCCGTCAAGAAGTCCTGATTTAGGGATGGTTTTCCTCATACCTTCGAGCATTTTCTGTACGAAAACAGATTCAAAATCAGCACATGCCTTTTTAAGTTCAGCATCGTTTTTTGCACGTTCTGTCTGGCTGGTATCTGTTTTAAAAGATGGGTTGAGGCTTGTATCGGGGATCGTTAGGTTGAGTTTCATTATATTATCTCCATATCGGCCTGTATTGCACCTGCGGCCTTGAGTGAATTTAGTATGGCGATTATGTCTCGTGGGCTTACACCGATCGCATTTAGTCCTTTTACCAGTTCTCCAATGTTGGAACCTCCGTCAAGTGTTGTCAATTTGCCACCCTGCTCCTGGACAGCAATGTTTGTTTGTGAAGTGACAGCGGTCTGACCCTGAGAGAACGCCCCTGGTTGGCTCACCGAAGGGGACTCGTTCACCTGAATGCTGAGGTTGCCATGTGAGATCGCCACCTTTGAGATGCGAACGTTAGCGCCCATCACAACAGTGCCTGTGCGTTCATCCATTACGATCTTGGCCCTGATATCAGGCTCCACCTCCACGTTTTCAAGGGCTGCCATGAGCCCTACCGCATTGTTTTGAAACTGTGCTGGGGTGGTAACAAGTATGGTCTGGGCATCCTTTGCCCTGGCAGCCTGCGGCGAGTTAAGGATGCTGTTTATACCATTAACGGCCCTCGTGACCGTGGTGAAGTCAGGCTTGTAAAGGCTGATCGTGATCTCCTGCTTTTCATTTATTGTCACCGGTATTTCGCGTTCAACAGTTCCGCCATTGGGTATCCTTCCTGCTGTGGGATGATTTTTTTGCACAGAACCGCCCCCGCCGCCAGCAGAAAATCCGCCTATGCTGATCGGCCCCTGTGCTATGGCATAAACCTTGTTGTCAATACCCTTAAGTGGCGTCATAAGCAGTGTGCCGCCTTGAAGGCTCTTGGCATCTCCCATAGATGAGATGATGACGTCAAGCTTCTGGCCTGTTTTGGCAAAAGGAGGCATGTCAGCGGTCACCATAACGCTCGCCACATTCTTGGTTTTCAGTTTTTTGGTATCCACATTTATCCCCATGCGTTCAAGCATGTTGCCCATGGCCTTGATAGTGAATTCTGACTGAGTGCCGTCTCCTGTGCCGTTTAGACCTACAATCAGTCCATACCCAACAAGCTGATTGGTGCGGACTCCCTGGATATTGGCAATGTCCTTGATGCGGGCGGCATCAGAGATGGAAACGCTCATGGTAAAAAATAAAAAAAATATCAGGTAAAAACTAAAATTTTTCATTGTATTCCGCGTTAAAATGGGGCCACAGTGCCCAGTATTCTGCCAAGCCAGCCTGGCGACTGTTTTTCGCTCAGGGTTCCTGCCCCTGTGTATTCTATTCTGGCATCAGCAAGTTTTGTTGAGGAGATGGTGTTGTCAGGTGTGACGTCCTTTGGTCTGACCACGCCTGAAAGAATCAGAAACTGGGTTTCATTGTTTATCTTCAGCTCCCTTGTGCCTTCAACAAAAAGATTGCCATCTGGCAGCACCTGAAGCACACGGGCAGAGACCGTTCCTCTTAAAGATGCATCCCGTGAAGTCTTCCCGCTACCATTAAAGGAATCGCTGCTGGCGCCTCCGATTGCCTTTGTGGCATCCACTGTGCCTTTGTAATTTGGCTGCATTGCCTCGTTGAACTCAAGCCCAAGAATGCCTGTAAGCCCCAGATTCATATCCGATTTTTTCGAGGTGCTTGTGCTGGCGTTTTTGGTGCCTCGCAGGTTTTCCTCTATAAGAATGGTTATGACATCACCTGTATTCCTTGCCCTCATGTCAGAATAAAGACTGCTTTCCGTGCCAGGACTGTAAAGTGAACCTTCAGCCGGTGGAGCAGACTGAATGGGTATCTGTCTGAAGTTTGAAGGGGTGTGCATGACCTGTGGAGGCGCTGTGCCTGCGCAGGCGCTCAACAGCAGGGCTGAACATGCCAGGATGTTTTTTTTCATTCTTTTCTCCCGAGAAGTTCCAGAAATTACCATTTTGCCCAATAGCTACGTTGTTTGTCGGCTGGCAAATTGCTTTACAATTTTCCAAGCCTTGCTTTTTATTGCAAGGCGCAGGGCAAATGCTCACATACAGGGGTATGCTGCGCTTTTCAGCCTCCTTACGCCTTGCCATCGAACAAAATTTCTGATTGCTGGAACTTCCCTCCTAAAATATCGCCGTTACCGTCCTTGAGTCGAACACCTTTGCTGTGACTTCCTTGTTGCTCATCAGATTTTTGACCTTTATGACATCGCCCTTTGCCCCGTCCTGTCTTGCCTCGCCTTTGGTGGCAATGGATATATTTTGAGACTCTGCCATAATGTTGACAATAGCTCCTTTGCGAACGATTATTGGCAGTGTGACCATTGCCGTAGTAAGCACCTGGCCTGGCTTCAGGTTTTGCTTTACAGCCAATCCCTCGGCATCCTCAGGAGAATTCAGGTAAACGCCATTGACGTGTGAGAGCGGCATTTTTATCATCTGAATGTCCTGCTGGCGTATGATGTGCCCCTTTGCCATTGGCACGGTGATAGTGACTACATCCTTGTACACTTCAACCCAGGTGTGCGCCCGCATCAGTTTTTTGACTCCGCCTGTCTCAAGTTCGATATTGAGAATGATCCTGCCAAGTGGTTTTTGTTTGTATGGCGCTGTTATTGATATCTCCACCTGTCCTTCAGGAAGTTGAACTGCCTGGGGAGAAAAGGTGATTTTTTTTATTTCTACAGTTTCACGCTCCCAGGGAAGCATGGAAAGCAGGGCATCCCTGCAGGCAGGCTCTACTGTTTCAGCGCTCACTGTCTGCTGCTTTTTAATCTCCTTTGCAAAGGCGGTGGTGATATGAAGGCAAAGGAGGCAAAAAATGCAGGGCAGAATCCCCTTTAAAAGCTGGTTAAACGGCATTGTTCACTATCTCTTGAGGTTGTTGGCAATGCCGAGCATATCGTCAGCTGTTTGCACAGCTTTAGAGTTTAACTCGTAGGCCCTCTGGGTGATTATCATGCCGACCATTTCCTTGACCACATCCACGTTGGATTTTTCCAGAAAACCCTGGGCAATTGTGCCAAAATTTTCTGTTCCAGGATTGCCCTCAACCGGGTCGCCTGATGCGTCAGTAGGCCTGAAGAGGTTTCTGCCCACGCTGTACAGTCCTGCAGGGTTTACAAAGTCATAAATAGTGACCTGGGCTGCCGCCAGGGCGTTGCCTCCTGCATCAGAGGCCACAAGCATTCCATAAGGGTCGATATTGACATTGACTGACCCTGATGGCACAGTGAACTCTGGTTGAAGCCTGTCTCCATTTGAAGTGGTCACATATCCATCTTTATCGATCTTGAAAGCCCCTGCCCGGGTGTATAATTCCTCACCGTTTGAGACTATTTTAAAAAAACCCCTGCCTTCTATGGCCCAGTCCAGTTCATTTCCGGTGCTTTCATAGTCGCCCTGGGTAAAGATTTTTTGTACAGCGGTCGGTTTTGAACCCATGCCGACCTGCATTCCTGTTGGAACCTGTGTGCCATCGGCATTGGCTGTGCCTGGCATGCGGGTGGTCTGGTAAAGCAGGTCTTCAAAATCCGCCCTGCTTCGTTTGAAACCTGTTGTATTCACATTTGCCAGGTTATTGGCGATAACATCCAGATTAAGCTGCATGCTGTTCATGCCTGAAGCTGCTGACCAAAGTCCTCGTATCATATCAATTTTCCTCTGTTAGAAAGAATTATGGTAATTTCTGGAACTTCCCTTATGTCTATCCTACCCTGCCAAGTTGGTTTGCGGCCTGATTATCAAGCTGATCCTCTGACTGGAGGCTCTTCTGAATCGCCTCGTACTGTCTGAACAGGTCAATCAGGTAGATCATTTCCTCGACAGGATTCACATTTGATCCTTCCAGAAATCCCTGATGCAGCCTGACATCCTCAGCCGGTCTGGACTGGCCAGATGCCTCTGTGGCCATGTAAAGATTCTGTCCCATGCGATCCAGTCCCTGAGGATTTGGAAAATCCACTAGGTCAATCGGGCCTACCTCTTCACCGTTTGCAAAAAGTCTTCCATCCTCACTCAGCCACACGCCTTCCCATGAGTCCACCGGCAGCTCTATTGGCGCACCGTTTCCAAGCACCGGGTAACCGTCGTTTGTAACAAGCTGGTTCTGGGCATTAAGCGTAAAATTTCCAGCCCTTGTGTAGCGTTCCCCCTGCGGTGTCTGTATCACGAAAAAACCATCTCCCTGCAACATCAGATCCAGAGGATTGCCGGTCTCTTGAGCCACTCCCTGCCTGTAGTCTGTCTTTTCTATCTCCCCCTTGGCTGTGCGTTTGGATGCGTCAACCTGTTCGAGATAGTATTCCTCAAAGGTAATGCCCTGTTTTTTAAAGCCTGTCGTGTTAACATTTGCCATGTTGTTTGAAACAAGTTGAAGCCGTCTCTCTGTTATGAATGCCCCTTCCAGCGCCTCCATCTGGCCAAGTCTGGAGTAAGGATGCAGAGAATTGTAAAAGGAAACCATACCGCCTCCTGAAAGTTAGCAGTTTGCCTGATCGTGCATCAGGCCAGATAAATTGCTAATTTTTGATGGCATCGCAAAAATTCGCCAACTGCCCAACTACTGCTATATTGCGCTGCATCCTTCGTCTTTGCGACGTACAGGACGTTCGCCTCATTTTTAAGGATTTGCTGCGCGCCTCGCATTTGACGATTTTGGCTTAGCCATTGCATATTACGATTTTTTATTATGAAAATATCAATTATTAGAACTCCCCGAAAATATTGACTGATTAAAAGCAAAATATATGCCGTGTTTTTTCTATAGTTAATTCATTAATTTGATTGATAAAATATCATTTGTCTTGTTGTCATTAAAATGACGGTGGAATTGTTGGGCGACAGGTGAAAAAAAAACGCAATATTCTCTTGACATAGGCGTTTTTTTGTATTTTTCTGGGCATGTATTAAATAAAATCCATCTGTTAGGAGGGTAAGACAATGAAAAAGTTGAGAATGATGATGGCCTTCAGCGCCTTGTGGGCAGTTTCTGCAGTGTTTAACTGTCATGCTGAAGAGGCAAAGATTGACCCTGTGGCAAATGAGAAGCAGGTG
>DYLC01000058.1 GCA_020722285.1 Desulfobulbus propionicus
AGATCTCGTCCTTTTCCTTGCTTCGGATGTCTGTCATTGCCCGGTCTCCTTTTTCCCAGTTCCGATTCGTCGTTTATTTAAATCCTGAATCCGTGGGCTGGCGCACGGATATTTGTGGCGTGAGGTGTCTATGAATGGGCACTATCGGCCTGTCTGCCGACAGGCCCAGGCGCACGGAACAAACGTCCATGTAGCAGGCCTACAGATTCTGTGGAAGAATATAGCATATCTTCATGAAGAAACAATGAAGATGAGGCAGACAAATAAGGGTAGAGTAGGGAGCTGACTTACCGAGCATGGTCAGGACTTTTATTTATTGACGCCAATTCTGCGATCAAGACACTGTCCTTTTAGGACACTGAGTTCAATTTCTGTCATATTCAACCAGCTTCCGTGCTAATGTTAATCCTCTTCAAAGATGGCGTCCACAAAGGCGGCAGGATCAAATGGTCGCAGGTCATCCATGGACTCTCCAATGCCGATAAAGCGGATTGGAAGCCCGAGTTCATGGGCAATTGCAACCACGATTCCTCCCTTGGCGGAACCGTCGAGTTTTGTCAGGATTATGCCTGTAACACCCGCTGCATCCTTGAAAAGCCTTGCCTGACTGACTGCATTCTGACCAGTGGTGGCATCCAGCACCAGCAAGACCTCGTGAGGCGCAGTGGTTAGTTTTTTGCCAACAGTTCTGCGGAGTTTTCTGAGTTCCTCCATCAGATTTGTCTTGGTGTGCAGCCTTCCTGCAGTGTCAATAATGATGACATCCATGCCCCTTTTCACACCTGCCTCCACTGTGTCAAAGGCCACTGCAGACGGGTCAGAGCCTGACTGATGTTTTACCATATCAACGCCAAGTCTTTCAGCCCAGATGCCAAGCTGGTCAATTGCCGCCGCCCTGAAGGTGTCTGCCGCCCCAAGAATCACTGTTTTTCCCTGGTCTTTGAGATAGTGCGTGAGCTTTGCAATGCTTGTGGTCTTTCCAACGCCGTTTACCCCGACTACCAGCGCGACAAACGGAGCTGGCTGCCATGCAAGCTGGGTCTTGTTGGCGCTCATTAGCATCTCAAGCATCCTGGCCTTAAGCCTTGACTTGAGCGCCTCGCTGTCATTGAGTTCACTTCTTGACACCTCTTCCCTGATGGTTGAGAGCAGTCGGTCAACTGTATTGATCCCCATATCCGCTGTTACAAGCGCTTCTTCCAGTTCCTCAAGCAGTTCAGGAGTTATCTGTCTTTTGCCAAGAAAGATGCGGTCGAGTTTTTTTGTGAAACTCTGGCGGGTCTTTTTAAGGCGCTCTTTAAGTCGCAGGAAAAAATTGGGCTTTTTCCCCTCTGCTGCCCCTGTTTCTGCTTCAAGCTGAGATGATTCAAAAGGTTCAGCTTGGGTTAAAGTTGTTTCAGCCCCAGGTATTGACGGCCCTGAGGTCGCCATCTTATAAAATGGTTCAATGACAGATGATTCCTGTGCTGAAACCTTCCATGCCTCTGCCTGTTCTGGCGGGTTTTCTTCAGGCAATTCTTCAACAATATTAGAGGGGTTTTCTAAAACAGCCTCATCAGGCAGGGTTTTGTCTGTTTTTTTCTTTTTCCATGCAAGGAGTTTTTTGAACAATGTTTAATCCTCTTTAGTTCCAAAGGTTCTCAATATGCTGCACACAAGCTCGCAGCACCTTGCCATGTCGTCAATCTTTACAAATTCACCTGTGGAATGCACGTTCTGCATGCCAACACCCATGACAGCGCAGGAAATGCCATTACCGTTGAAGATGTTTGCATCGCTTCCGCCACCGGTCCGGCCTGTGGTGAGTTCCATGCCAATTTTCCTCGCTGCTCTGCTGGCAGTCTTAACAAGCGGGTGTTCAGGGCTGATTGACATTACTGGGTAGTCATCCCTTACGATTATCTGACAGACTGGACGCTGCGTTACGATATCGCTTTGAAATTCTGCCACAACCCTTTGGAATTCCCCAAGAATTGCATCCTGCGTCTTTCTGAGTTTTTTGACATCATGGCTTCTCACCTCGCCGTAGATGGTCGCTTCCTCTGCGATGATATTGGTGGCTCGTCCGCCCTGAATAACACCCACATTTGCAGTGGTTTCCTCATCTATCCGGCCCTGCGGCGCATTGCTGATGGCCCTGGCAGCAAGCTGAATGGCGCTGATGCCCTTTTCAGGACTTGCTCCCGCATGAGCAGCCTTGCCGATAATCTTCACTTCATACTTTATGGCCTGGGGCGCATTGGTAATAAGGCAGGCAGGGTCTTTTGCATCAAGGGCATAGCCCATTTTTGCCGTTAAAAGTTCAGGGTCAAATGCCTTCGCCCCCAAAAGTCCGATCTCCTCGCACACTGTAAACAGCAGCTCAAAAGGTGGATGATCAATGGCCTGCTCCTTGATGACAGTGACTGCCTCAAGCATGGCAGCTACAGCAGCCTTGTCATCAGCGCCAAGGATTGTGTTGCCTGAAGGGTAAAAAGCCCCGTTTTTCTCTATGGGTTTTATGCCACGTCCAGGCTCCACAGTGTCGAGATGGGCATTGAAAAAGATTGGCTCGCAAGGCCTTAAGCCTTTGAAGCGGGCTATCATATTGTTACAGTTTGAACCTGTTGCAGCGCGCGAGTTGTCTGTTATGATATCTGCCCCGAACGCCTTCAGGTAAGCTGCAACGTAATCCGCTACAGCTTTTTCCTCTCGTGAAGGACTGTCTATGGAGACCAGTTCAATAAATGTTCTGGAAAGTCTTTGTCTGTCTATCTTGAAGTTCATTTTTTTCACCTTGATTCATGGGTTAGATCAGCGCCACCTTGAGCACCTCGTCCATGTGCGCCACTGGTTTGAATTTGATTGAGCGTTTGACGTATGAAGGCATCTCATCATCAAGGTCCTTCAGGTTTTCTTTTGGAATGATGACTGTTGAGATATTGGCAGCCCTGGCAGCCAGCGCCTTTTCCTTGAGTCCTCCAATCGCCATTACCCTGCCTCGCAGGGTAATTTCTCCTGTCATGGCTACGTTTTTTCTGACTGTCCTGCCTGTAAGGGCGGAGATGAGGGCAGTGGCGATGGTGATGCCTGCAGACGGGCCGTCCTTTGGCACAGCACCGGATGGCACATGGACATGAAAATCGTTCTGTTCAAACGCCGCTGAATCAATACCAAATTCATCAGCTCTGGACTTGGCATAGGTCAGACCTGCCTGTCCTGATTCCTTCATCACCTCTCCAAGCAGGCCTGTCAGGATCAGATTGCCCTTGCCTTTGGTAAGTGTAGCCTCAATCTGAAGTATTTCGCCCCCGAATGCCGTCCATGCAAGGCCATTTACAACCCCGACTGAGTCCTGCTGTGTGGCAAGTTCAGGCAGGTATTTCACAGGGCCAAGATATCGGCTAAGGTCGTTTCTGGTGATTTTAAACTGGTTTTTCCTCCCTTGCGCCACAAATTTGGCGATTTTTCTGAGTACAGCGCCAATCTGCCGTTCAAGCTCCCTGAGCCCCGCCTCTTTAGTGTAATCAGTGATGATCGCCTCTATGGCGGACTCCGAAAACTCTACACTCGCACTTGAAAGACCGTTTTCTGTGATTTGTTCAGGCAGGATGTAGTTTCGTGCTATCGCAAGCTTTTCCTCCACTGTGTAGCCGGACAAATGAATAATCTCAAGGCGATCTATGAGCGGGTAAGGAATGGTGTCTGTCACATTGGCGGTCAGGATAAATATCACGCTTGACAGGTCAAACGGCAGGTCTATGTAGTGGTCAACAAAGCTGTTGTTCTGTTCAGGATCAAGCACCTCCAGAAGGGCTGCCGCAGGGTCTCCCCTAAAGTCGTTTCCTATCTTGTCCACTTCATCAAGCATGAATACAGGGTTGTTAGTCCCTGCTTTTTTAAGCCCTACGATAATACGTCCGGGAAGGGCGCTGACATAGGTGCGTCTGTGCCCCCTGATCTCTGCCTCATCCCTGATGCCTCCAAGGGACACCCTGACAAATTTGCGTTTTATGGCATGTGCAATGGATTGCCCGAGAGAGGTTTTCCCAACGCCTGGAGGGCCTACAAAACAAAGTATGGGTCCTTTTGCCTTGGGGTTAAGCTTTTTGACTGCTATGTACTCAAGTATCCTCTGTTTCACCTTTTCAAGGCCATAGTGTCTCTGGTTCAACAGTGACTCTGCAACTTCTATGTCTATTTTTTCTTTTTTTGGTTTTCTCCACGGAAGTTCTACAAGCCAGTCAAGATAGGTGCGGATAGTTGAGGCGTCAGATGCATCAGGTTGCATCGTTTCAAGCCTGCGAAGCTGTTTGAGCGCCTCTTCCTCAACCTCTTTGGGCATGCCCACATCTTTTATTTTGTCTTCATATTCATCAAGTTCTTCGTCAAGCTCATCTATCTCTCCAAGTTCTTTTTTCAAAGCACGTATCTGCTCCCTCAGGAAGAACTCCTTCTGGACCTTGTTCATCTCTTCCTTTGCCTCGGACTGGATCTTGACCTGAACTGTCGTGACCTCCACCTCATGCACCAGATGCCTGTAAACCTCTTGGAGCCGTTTCCCAGGGTCTGTCATCTCAAGGATTGTCTGGGCCTCGACAGGATTGAGTTTGAGTTGTGAGGCCACCATGTCTGCAAGTTTGCCCGGTTCATTGATAGTGGCAAGGACTGCCCCGAGTTCAGGATTGATCACGCCCTTAAGAAATAACAGCCTTTCCATCTGCTCCTTGATACCCCTGATAAGCGCCTCTGACTCAAGGGATGCGGCAATAGGTTCATCGTCTTTCACAGGGGCAATACTTGCCTTGATAAACGGGACATCCTGTGTAAATTTTTTGATTTTTGCCTTTAAAAGCGCTTGCACAAGCACCTTGAGCCTGCCATCAGGGAGTTGAAGGGTGCGCATGATCAGGGCGACAACACCTACAGAATAAAGGTCGTCTTTTTCAGGCTCGTCTTTTTCAGGGTCTTTCTGTGTAACCAGAAATATGAGCCTGTCAGTGTTCATGGCATGGTTGATTGCCGCCACAGAAGAGCCTCTGCCTACAAAAAGAGGCACCATCATTGTGGGATAGATTGTTGTGTCCCTCACAGCCATGAGGGGTAGTTGTTCCGGCACCTCTACTGATGGCTGTTCGCCAAACTCACTAAATTCAATTATGCTTGTCAGGCTGTCTGCAATATCCATTTATTTTTTCCCTTGTTTCTGTTTATCTAAGAGTTGTCTTTGGTTTTTTTATGCCATCTAAAAGATGCAAAAAGGCAAGCCACGGATGTGCAAAAGGCATTTTAGGCCCTGAGTGTCTCATGATCCTTATAGCCATTTCTCTTTTTTCTGGCTTGTAACAATGCACAGGACACTTACCACAAGAGGTTTTATTTTCCTGAAACTTACAAAAAACAAGCCGTTTTCTGGCATAATTCAGAAAATCATCACATTCCCTGCAAAGTCCTTCTGATGTGCCGTGCACATCATGGCAGTACATGGCTGTCATAAGCCTTATGGTCTTGTACTCTCGTTCCAATCTTGGATGAAGTTTTTTATTGCCTTCCAATCTCCTGAAGCCTCTTTAATATCTCAAGTTTTTCTTCTTCGCTTTCAGTCTGTTCAAGTTCCTGTGTCATAAGCCTGTATAATGCCTTTTTCCTGCGTTTTTCGCTGTAAGCTGAAAATTCAGAGAACATCAGCTTTGCATCCTCACACGGTGGCGCCTTTTCAAGAAGCAGTATGGCGGCTTCCTGTAATCCACTGCTGCTCAAATTGTCGAGGACTTCTCCTGTTGTGAGTTGCGGGTTTGTCTGGGCAAGGTTTTTTAACACAAACCAGAGTTTTTTTAAACTGTCTGTTTCAATCCAGAGGTCTGTTCCCTGTTCTATAAAAAACGGGATAAACGCCGGAAAATTCAGAAGAAAGCCAAGAAACATCGTCTCTGCGCCCTCTTCAGCAGTATTTTTCTGGCGTAATGGCTCTGGTTTTGGAGAAGGGTAGGGCGTTTTATGTTGCAGACTGTCTTTTTCAACAGTCTGCCAGAGGCTGTCTTCCCTGATTTTTAAAAGTTGCGCTGCATGGGTGACATAGATGGATTTTTTAACAGGGTCTGAGATGTTTTTCAGGATTGTGACACATACCTCTGATGCCTTTTCAACAGCCTGAGTAGATTTGCCAAAAAGCTCAGTATGGCGCTGGATCGCAAACTCCAGTCCGGCAGGGGCGTTTTGGGCAAGAGCATCCCATGCATCCTTGCCTTTTTTCCGGATAAAACTATCTGGATCGTGTTCCGGGGGAAGCGTCAAGACCCTGGGCCTGATGTCTGCTCCATAAAGCATGGGCAGGCTTTTCATGGCGGCATTCTGACCTGCTTCATCACCGTCAAAAACCATAATCCAGTCCTGACAAAGGCTTTTCATCTGCTTTGCGTGTTCCGATGTGAGGGCTGTTCCAAGGGTTGCCACCACCTCGTTTACCCCAAACTGGTTGAGCGAGATGAGATCCATATAGCCCTCTGCCACATATCCCCGCAACGCCTTTCTGATGGCTGATTTGTTTTCGTAAAAGCCGTACATTACCCTGCTTTTTGAGTAAACAGGGCTCTCCGGGGAGTTGAGGTATTTTGGATGGCCGTCTCCCAGTATCCTGCCACCAAAGGCAACCAGGTCGCCGCGTCTGTCCCGGATAGGAAAGATGATCCTGTCCCTGAACCTGTCGTAAAAGCCGGTTTTGTCGTCCCTCTCCACCACAATCCCTGCTTTTACCATAGAAGCTGGCTCAAAACCCTTTGCTTTCAGATAAGAAAGCAGATTATCCCAGCTCTGAGGCGCATAGCCGAGGTTGAAACGAGAGATAATTGACTGGTCAATCCCGCGTTTGTTCAGATACTCTATGGCATGTCTGGATGATCTGCTTTTTAAGAGGCAGTCCCTGAAAAAAGCCTCCGCCGCCAGATTGATGTCGAGGATATCCCTGTGTTCATCTCTGCCTGAACCATATTCCTTGCCTGTGTAAGCAAGCGGGATGCCTGTTCTCTCTGACAGTTCCTGAGCTGCCTCAAGAAATGACAAGCCCTTTATCTTCATCAGAAATGAAACGACATCTCCGCTCTGGCCACAGCCAAAGCAGTGAAAGAGCTGCTTATCCTCGTTGACAGTAAAGGAAGGGTCTTTGTCTGCATGGAAAGGGCAGATGCCTGACCAGTTTGTCCCCCTTTTTTTTAAGGGGACAAACTCCTCTATTATCTGCCTGATATTTACTGAGTCAAGTATCTTGTGAAGTGATTCCTGAGATATTCTGGACAATTTGTTCTATAACGCTGAATTTAGGGATTCCCTTTATTTGGATGTGGTTCTATGTTCCCCAGTGAGTTTTTCAAGAAAATCGCTTTCAGTTGAAAGCACGACTGATGTGTTATTCTGGAAGGCATACCGGTAAGCCTCCATGGTCTTGGTGAAACGGTAGAAGTTAGGGTCTTTCGAATAGGCATTGGCATAGATCTCCGTGGCTTTTGCCTCTGCCTTGCCTTTGATGGCCTGGGCCTGTTTGTATGCCTCGGAGTAGATGGTGCGCACAGCCCTTTCCTTTTCACCTTCTATGCGGGCAGCCTCTCCATTCCCCTCAGACCGGTACTCTTCAGCGATCCTTTTGCGCTCTGAAATCATCCTGGAATAGACATCTTTCCTCACTGCGTCCACATAGTTTATCCGTTTGAACCTGAAGTCCAGAAGTTCTATTCCCATCTCTGCGAGGGGATGCATGGCGGTTTTAAGCACCTCTCTGGCAAGATGATCTCTGCCATAATTGATCTGAAGGGTAGCCTCGTTGACAGCGCTGGCTTCCTTTTGGTCTGTTCCAGGCGTTAAATCCTGAACCGCACCTTTTTTAACAAGTTCAATGAGTTCATACTTTGCCACCACATTTCTGGTCTCACCGTCAAGGATGTCGTCAATCCTTGTGATTGCCTTGCTTTCATCCTTGAGACGCTGGAGAAACAGGAGGGGGTCAGCAATGCGCCACCTGGCATAGGTGTCAACCCATATAAACCTTTTGTCCCTGGTTGGTATCTGGTTAGGCTCTCCATCCCATGGAATAAAGCGTTTTTCAAAATAATTGGCGACTTGTATGAACGGGATTTTTATGTGCAGACCTGGGGAGGTTATCGCATTCCCTACAGGATTTCCCCACTGAGTGATAATCACCTGTTCAGGTTCTGAGACTACATAAAAGACATCACCAATCAAAAAAATCCCCAATAAAATAGCAATACTTACTGCAATGATTGTATTTTTCATCTGTTCTCCTTTATGACAGACTGGCAATTAGATTCACTGATATTCTGGAGTGCGTTCATTTTCATGTCCCCTGAGGGTGCGTTTTTCAACCGCAAGTGAAGGAGGAGGCAGGATGTTGCCATCTGTTCTGATGTCAGAGAGGGTGCGTAGCAACGCATCCGTAATAGATAACTCAGAGGGTTCTCCACTGTCTTGTGCTCCAACAAACAAAACTCCGGATGTGCGATGATCCGGCAGGTCGTTTGCAAACGCACAAACAGCTTGCCGTCCGGTTTCTGGCGCATTACCTCCCCATGATTCTTTACGCTCAACCATATCTGACTCAATGTCCATCAGAAGACCTTCTAATTGTTCGTCATTATAAGTGATCATTTGTTTTCTATTGCAGATGGTTGAGCACCAGTGGCCATAGGATTTACCGCTCCTGGCGTAAGCAGCGGCAACACCGCCTTCACATCCTTGTCAATCACTATCTTGTTCTGCATCTTGGAATATACATCCGAGGCTGTCTCCAGAAATATCCTCTGTCTCGTCACATCAGGTGCCTTCTGGTAGGCATCCATCAGGCTTTTGAAGTACTGGGCATCGCCAGTGGCCTGATTTACGCGCTCTGTGGCAAAACCCTCCGCCTGCTGGATAACCTGAAGCGCTTCTCCCTTGGCCTTTGGCACGATCTTGTTGTACTCGGCAAGGGCATCGTTGATCATGCGTTCCCTTTCCTGCTGGGCTTGATTGACCTCATTAAAAGAAGGTTTGACAGGCTCAGGCGGGTTGACGTCCTGAAGAACTATCTGTAGCACTGTGATGCCTGTTTCATACTGGTCACAAAGGGACTGGAGCTGTTTTTTTGCCTCTGACTCTATGAGCTGCCGGCCGGTTGTAAGGACAGAGTCAACCTTCATGTCCCCAACCACTTCCCTGATCACTGCCTCGTTCATGTCACGGAAGGTGCGCCTGATGTCCTTGACCTTGAAGAGGAATTTGTAAGGGTCGTTTATGCGGTACTGGGTGATCCACTCTACGTCAGCCACGTTCAGATCGCCGGTCAGCATCAGGGACTCACCTTCGAGCTGACTTTGAGTCGTGCCTCTGTCCTCTGTCCTGAAGCCGAACTCCTCTTTCAACTGCCTCTGGACAGGCACCTTGACCACTGTTTCAGCAGGGGCAGGGAGTTTGAGGTGCAGGCCAGGCTTTGTCTCCCTTACAAAATGGCCAAATCTCAGCACAAGGCCGACCTCTTCAGGCTCCACTGTGAACCAGAATGAGTTAAAAAAATACAACCCGGCCATTGCCAGGGCAACCAGCGCCAGCTTCTTGAAAGGGATGTTGGCAGGGTCAATTTTGGGGGCCTCGATTTTGATAACTTTCATTCCTTCCATAAGCGTTTCTCCTGTTATAATAAAAAAAACTTCAAACTTGACAAAAAAGTGAATTCTTTTATAATGTCCTACCATTTTTATTTAACAAAAACAACCTGTGTTGCCGCTCAGTTATTATATTGGCACAACAATGTTATTTTCTGAATTTTCGTAAACAAATAAAGGATACACAGTGCACCTTGAAACAAACAGAAAAAAGCATCAGGCAGTCGCCCCTCAGATCATTATTGACTTTCTGAAACATATTCTTCCATTTAACGAGCTGGATGAAAATACGCTTAAGGCCATCGTCAATGAGTTTGAGCTGGATTTTTTTCCAAAAGGCTCAGTCATTTTCAGGCAGGGAGAAACCGATGTAACCCATCTTCATCTGATTCAGAAGGGGAGGGTGAAACTCTATCTAAAGGATACAAACGGAGAGGAGACATTAAAGGATTTCAGAGGGGATGGCTCCTATATCGGTGCGCTTCCGATTATTCACGGCACAAAAGCGAATCTGAATGTGGAGACTATTGAGGTTGTTAAAAACTAAATAGCTTTAGGGTAGTCCCAAAAAATAGAAATTTTGTTCGATGGCAAGGCTTGGCAAATTGCAAAGCAATTTGCCAAGCCGACAAACAACGCAACCATGCCCACCCTGCTTCGCAGGGTTAGGAAAGCTGACGCTTGCGGACAAAAGAACATTTTTTGGAACTGCCCTTTAAACAGTTTCCTGGCGCCGCATGGCTTAATAGGGAATCCGGTGAAAAACCGGAACGGGCCCGCCGCTGTTACCCCTGCCTGCTAATCAGCAGGTAACTTTTTAGCCTCGTGTGTCACTATCTTTAAGATGGGAAGACCGCTGAAAAGGGGGGAAGTCAGAAGACCTGCCAAGGAAATCGCCATAAGTGTCAAAGTCAGTTACTCATAAAGAGGGCGTAAATCCCCCTGAACTGCCTTGACGCCTCTTCGTGGACAGAAGAGTTGGCAAAAAAAAAGAAAGTTTGCGGATTGAAAACGGAATCCCGAATCGACTTTTAGTCGGCTCGGGATTTTTTTTTGTATATACCAGATCAAATCAAGGAGGCATAACATGTTTAAGTTTAAGTGGTTCGTGTTTATCATGCTGGCAACTATGATTGCATCAACGGCATTTGCCATGCATAGGACTGAAACTCAGGGGGGAGGAGAGAAAAAAGTGAAACATCATGAAACCAGTCCCAATGTGGGGATTGTGCTCGCTGTCTTTGGCACAAGCCATGAAACAGCCCTTGAATCCATTTTAAACATCTACAACAAAACCAGAGAGGCATATCCAAACACGCCTGTAAAGATGGCGTTCACTTCCAATGTTATCAGAAAGATATGGCAAAAGCGCTCTGCTGATCCAGCATACCTGAAGGCACATCCAAACATCCCGGATGAAGTCCTCTATGTAAAAGGTGTGCTTGCGACCATTGCAGACCTTCAGGATCAGGGCATGGACTACATCCTTGTTCAGCCTGTTCACATGGCAAACGGCGAAGAGTATCACGACCTTGCCTCTTATGTCGGAGGTTTGAACAGCATCCACACAATGAAGCCCAAGAACATGCCGTTCAAAAAGATCCTGCTTGGTCGTCCTGTGATGGGAACATACAGCCTTGAACATGAGTACAGAGATGACCTTGAAAAACTTGCCAAAGCCTTGGCATGTGATGTGGAAAAGGCAAGAAAGGATGGGCGAACATTGGTTTATGTGGCGCATGGCAATGAATATATGCCAGCGGGCTATCACATAGAGTTTGAACATATTATGAACGAAATGTATCCAGATCTCAGGACATTTATCACGATGGTGGAGGGTTTTCCTGGTCTGGATGTCTTGAAAGACAGGCTGCTTCATACAAAAAGTTCAAAAGTGACTGTTAAACCGCTCTTGGTCGTGGCAGGAGATCACGCCAAGAATGACATGGCAGGCGATGAGCCTAATTCCATAAAGTCAATCCTTGAAAAGGCAGGATTGGATGTGAATGTAGAGATAAGGGGGCTTGGCTCATTAGATGGCTTTGCCCAAATCATCGTCTCTCACATAAGCGATACAGCAAAGGATGCTGGCATTGTTTTGAAATAACATTATGCAAAAAAAGGAGGTGGTTATCAAGGTTATTTAGCGATAATTAATTGAAATAATTAAAACTATCATGTCAAAGTAAAGGGAAGCAAGTTGGAAGCTTGCGCCGCCCCGCGACTGTAATCGGGACGAAGACCGCAATCATGTCACTGTCGAAAATATGGGAAGACGCGGCCATCAGGATGAACGAGAGCCAGGAGACCTGCTTTGACACAACATCCAATAAACTTAAGGGAGGTTTCAAAAAACAACAATTGTGAAAACCTTCCTGCAATTACAGGGATGTTCCAAAAATTAGAAATTTTGTTCAAGGGCAAGGCCTTTTGAGGCTGAAAAGCGCAGCATACTCCCTGTATGTGAGCATTTTCAGCCTCAAAATAACACAGCCATGCCCTACGCCTTGCAATAAAAGGCAAGGCTTGGAAAGCTAAAGCTTGCGGGCAAAAGGGCAATTTTTGGAACTTCCCTACACTTCGAGGGAAGTGAAAGGACTAAACATGACAAATTCATTCTATTTTACAACTGTAAGCAAGAGACCTATCAGCTCAAGGTTATCTCATCTTGCTGGCATTACTGGCTTGAAGCCCTTGGCAACATCGCTCGCTGCCACCTTGCCGATTCTGTCTGCTATCTTTCTAAC
>DYLC01000059.1 GCA_020722285.1 Desulfobulbus propionicus
CTAATTTCTGGAACCTCCCTTGAGGCAGAATTAAAAATGCACACATCTGAAAACCTCAATGAACTCGCACTAATACGTCTGATTGCTGAAAAATCCATGACAAGTGGCCACAAAGGGACAGTGAAAGCCATTGGAGATGACTGCGCAATACTTGCCCCTGAGCCTGGCTACCAACTGGCTGTCACCACAGACACCCTCGTTGAGGGCGTTCATTTTGACCTTGCCTACTTTACCCCTTACCTCCTCGGCAGAAAAACCGCAGCTGTCAATCTGAGTGATCTTGCCAGCATGGGAGCGCAACCCAAATGGGCAGTTCTCAACCTCGCTGTCAAAAAAGGCTGTACAAAAGATTTCTGGCTGGCTTTTATTGACGGTCTTCTCTCTCGTCTGCATCCAGCTGGCGCTGCCCTTGTAGGTGGAGACACAGTTTCCTCTCATGAATTCCTCACCATCACACTAACTCTGATTGGTGAAATTAAACCCGGCACAGCAATGACACGCTCCGGAGCAGGCCATGGTGACATAATATTTTGCTCTGGTTATCTTGGCGAGGCGGCTGCAGGCCTAAAAATTCTGTTTGAAAAACGCAAGACAAAATGGAGGTCAAAACAGTTCAAAAGCCTTATAAAACGGCATCTTGATCCTGAACCGCAACTTGCCCTTGGAAGTGCACTCAGTCACTCTGGCCTTGTAACTGCCTGCATCGACCTATCAGACGGCCTTGCCACAGACCTTGCACACATTTGCAGGCAAAGCTCTGTCAATGCGGTCATTACAAAGGACTTGCTACCAGTCTCCAGGGCTCTTAAAACAGCAGCACGCGAGTTGGGCATCTCTACAACACGACTTGCCATCAGCGGAGGTGAGGACTACACACTGCTCTGGACAGCAAAACACGAGAACTGTAAGGCAATTACAGAGATCGTCCTGTCATGCACAGGCCATCCACCATTTATGCTTGGTAAAATGATAGAGGGTAATGATGAAGTTGTCCTGCTTGATTCACATGGCAGACTTCAAAACATAGCCTACTTGGGATATGAGCATATTTTTTAAGGGGAGGTTCCAAAAATTGCCCTTTTGCCCAATGACTGTGTTATTTTGAGGCTAAAAATGCTCACATACAGGGAGTATGCTACGCTTTTCAGCCTCAAAATGCCTTGCCCTTGAACAAAATTTCTAATTTTTGGAACCTCCCTAAGAAGATTGTCTGCCAGGTCATCGAATACAACGGAAAAAAATTATTCGCAGAAGTCAATGGTAGTTTCAGCAAGTCACAACAACCTGAAAATATCCAGGAAATACATCTGTTTTTTGGGAATGCACGGATATCTTCTATTGTAAACGCACCCTGGTGTCGTATATTTCAGAATATTATCACAGGACAAAACTCGATATTGCCCTGTAATTTTGAGGCAAAAGGCACAGAATTTCAGATGCGCGTATGGCTGAGTGTAGCTGGAATTGCAGGAGGCGCTACCGTCACCTACGGTGAACTGGCCAGACAGCTTTCGACGTCACCAAGGGCAATCGGCAATGCCCTTGGCAAAAACCCCTTGCCAATCATTATCCCATGCCACAGGGTAGTTGGCCAAAAAGGTCGTATGGTTGGATTTTCAGGTGGCATAGACGTTAAAGAATTTCTTCTTGAGGTTGAAAGGAAATACCATGAAAATAGCTGTGATAAGCGACACTCATGACCATGTCTGGCACACGCAACAGGCAGTTGAACAGGCTAATAAATCAGGGGCGGAGATAATTTTGCACTGTGGTGATCTTGTCTCTCCTTTTTTACTTGAGGAATTCGACGGCTTTACCGGCCAGTTTCACCTCGTTACTGGCAATAACCCCGGAGATATGGCCCTGCTTGAACGCATGATCACAAAAAGAAATCCACATTTCATGTATCATGGACTTATTGGAAAGCTCGAAATAGCCGATTTTAAGATAGCATGGACACATGACCCGCAGACTGGCTACTATATTGCAAAGTCAGGAGAATTTGATCTTGTGGCATTTGGACATACCCACAGATGGCATCTTGAGACTATCAATAGAACAAGTTTTTTAAATCCAGGGGAGATCTTGGGTAGGAAAGAGCCGCCAGGCTGGGCATTGGTTGAATTAAAAAAAGATAGAGAGCATAAACAGGTTAATATAACACAAATAAAAGTTTCATAGCCTGCAACAAGACAATAATCACTGTTTACTTGTTTTTTAAAACGGATATATTAAACTGCCATTTGGTGTTTTTAAACACGACTCTATCATTTAAAGATAAGGAAACTTAAATTATGCACGATATTGTACTTACAATCTCAAGCCTTGAAAAAATCCGTTCTGCTATTGAGCAGAAGCTTACGAGTGCAGGTGTGCATACAGTCATGCTGGTTGACGCTGCCGGCAACGTGCTCTCAAGCGTCGGCACCGAACACAGCGCGATAGACACAATCTCTCTGGCTGCGCTGACAGCTGCCAACTTTGCAGCCACCTCACAGATTGCCAAGCTGATAGGAGAAGATGATTTTACCATTTTATTCCATAAAGGCAAAAAAGACAGCATCCACTTCACTCGAGTAAACCAGGATACAATTCTGCTTACAATCTTCGGAGAAGATATCTCCCTGGGACTCGTAAGACTGAGAAGCGCAGAGGTTATAACGGATATCAACAAAATCTTATCTGAAAGCAATTAAAAGAAATGGCCTTAATTGACCTGAGCAAAAAAGAAGTACACTGTAAAATCGTTTACTACGGCCCTGGACGCTGCGGCAAGACAACAAATCTGCTTTATATTTACAATACCATGTCTGACAAGGCACGCGGAAAAATGCTGACCATTGAAACCAAGGGTGATCGCACACTCTTTTTCGATCTTTTACCTATCTCGCTCGGCAAGGTAAATGGCTTTGATATCCGCATCCAGCTTTACACAGTACCAGGCCAGTCCATCTATGCAGCTACCAGAAAATTGGTGCTGAAAGGGGTGGACGGGATAGTTTTTGTAGCTGACTCATTAAAAGTCAGAAAAGCCAAAAACGTGGAAAGCCTTTCAGACCTGAATGCAAATCTGCAGGAGTACAACAAAACCCTGAAGGATATCCCTATGGTGCTACAGTTCAACAAACGCGACCTCATCTCCACCCCTATCCCAACCCTTACGCTTCCAGAGATGCAGCAAGACCTGAATAAAGATAATTTTTGGCCGACTTTTGAGGCGTCAGCAACAAAGGGCACAGGAGTATTTGAAACACTCAAGGAGATCAGCAAAAAAACTGTAAGATATGTGGCTGAAAAACATCTCTCCGTACCGCACAGATAGTCAGCCAAAAACAGAGGAGACATATTATGGGAAACGATAACCAAGGACTTGATAACCTTGATGATTTTACCCTAAATGTAGATAATGTCATAGACAACCTTTTCTCACCGACCAAACGTATTGAAATTGACCCTGTCACCAACACCATCAAAGAACTTACGCCAGGGCCTGCAAGTACGCCACAATCTGACAAAGATGCAGCAAAAGGTCCAACAGCAACTAAACCTCTTGCCCGGGAAGCGACCCCCCTATCTGAATTCGAACCTGCACTCTCATCTCCCAAGCAGCCAGCCTTCACTCGACCCACAGATCAACAAATTGAAATTAAAATAGAAGAAATCACCACTGACAATCTTTTAAAAGAGGCTTTCAACATGGCAAATCAGGCGATGATGGCATTAGATTGGGAGGCCAACGAAAAAAATATTTATTCATCGAAAGAAACTCTTCTGAAAGTCAACGATCTGCTTGACGACAATAAACATTCATCTCTAAAGGAGCTGTTCAAGCTTATTGACAAGGTGCTATCTGAGATGCTGGACGACCTTCAGAACATCCCGCCAACAACCTCGAAAGTAGCATTCAAGGCATTCGATTCCATTCATTCCCTGATCATAAATGGCGTAACAGATTCAACTGAATTGGCTGCAGCGACTTTGCGACCGATACAGGATGTAAAAAATATCCTGAAAATATTAGATGATGCAAAAAAACAAACACAAAAAGCACCTGCGACATCTCACGAGAATAGTGAACTATCCGAAAAATTGTCTCTGGATCTTGACTACACGCCCAAGGTAAGCGTCAAAACTGAATCTACGGAGTCTGTTGAAGTAGTCTCTGCTAAAACTCCAGCTAAAGACACAGATAGCAAAGAGCTTGAACTGATAAAAAAACAACTTGGACAACACATTGAACAGATTACAAAGTGGGTCGAACTAATCCTGCCAGTAGAACAACTGTTTCAAGACAAGGACACCTTTAAAAAATTCTACATCTTTTTAAGCACCATCAGAAAAGACATGGAGATGCAAAAAAAAGTCCTATATTCAATTCAGACAGGTGCAGTAATATCAGGCCTCCAATCCCAGGCAAGCAAACTGGGCGAACTTGCAAATATAGCCAAAGCGCTGCAATCAGAACAAAAACTACAGGAAGAACCTGTTGAACAATGTCCGTGGGATCAACTTGTTATGGGGGAAACAGACTCAGGAACGGCTGCATTTCCAGCCTCTCAAATTGTTTTTGAAGGTATTGTGCCATGGCTGTCCAGAAAAAAATGCACCGGCATCACTGCCTTTCCGTTAAAATTTCTCAAGGCCTGGCCATGGTCTGACCTGAAATCCCAGTTCAAGGGTTCTCTTCACGATTTAACCAATCAAGAACTTGGCAACATGGAATTTGCCATAGCAAGACATGGTGAAGATATCAAAACTATTGCTCAACCTTACGCATTAGTCTTATATGAACATGGAAATGGAATAGCTGCCTTACTACAAGGACAGACGACTGCCATATCGAATCTTAAGGACTGGAAATGGCAATCATTGGCAAATCCACAAAAAACAGGCATCATAGGCACGATCAGCAGAGAAGGAGAATCAATACCTGTTTTTGGCATGTTAAAATAACGACAGGTTGTTATCAAGGCCAACAAGAACATGAATGAGATATTAGAGCTTGAAGTGGTAAATGACACATCGGATATAAAGACAGATATAGTTGTTTCTCGTATGCAGGAGGCAGAAATTTACGAAACACAAGGCCTTGCTGATGAAGCCATTAATATCTATACAGAGCTTTTGCAGGATTGTCAAAAGCATAATCTCCCTTTTTTGGACACCATCAACCAGAAGCTTTCGCAACTTCAAAGTAAATCATCTGCAGGGCCGAGCCTTCAGGCTCAAAAAGCCCAACATACATCCAGACTTGACAATATTCTTGGACTTATTGAAGCTGGATTTCACACTGAAGCGTTAAAGGAAATAGAACAACTCCTGACAACTGAAACCTCAAAGGGTGAGCTGTATTGTCTGATGGCAGAATGCCATTTGCATTTATCCAGCCCATTTGACGCTATTGATTGCTACACTGAGGCAATCAAAGACCAAAACATACCCAAAGCAAAAAAGCTGGAAGTGCTTTACAAACTTTCTGTAATACATGAAGAAAACGGCAATGTAGCCCATGCCATCCAAGTGCTGGAACAAATAATAGCTCTTGATAAAAATTATAAGAACGCTACAGCACGGCACACAGATCTTTCTCATACAGCCAAACGTTTTGGCAGATTCTACTATCTGATACGAAATAAACTGCTCACAGACAAACAGATAGAAGAAGCCAAAGAATATGCTAAAAATGAAAAAAAACCGATAGAATCCATTCTTCTAAACACCTTCAATATCGACAAGATCGAAATCGGCAAATCTTTAAGCGAATACTACAAATGTCCATTTATTGATTTCAATGAACTTGAAGTAGGGACTACACCCAAATGCATAAGTGGCATCAAGGAACAGTTCCTGCGCAGCAATCTGTTTATCCCTATCAAAGAACTCAATGACATCATAGTTATCGCTGTAGATAACCCACATGACTATTCAAAAATTGATAATATTAAAAAAACAATACAGGCAGGCCGTTTTGAACTGGCGGTTTCCCTGAAAGAAGATATAGAAAAGTTTATAGATTATTTCTATGGAAAATATCACATTGAGACGTCAGACCAATCGGATCTCTTTGAAGAAATCATGCTTGAAGACGCCGGGGCAATCACTGTCGACGAAGAGGATATCTCAGGCGTATCAGAGGCAGATAGTGTTGTAGTTCAACTTGTAAACAAGATAATTGATGATGCCTATCAAAAAAACGCCTCAGACATACATGTGGAATCTCTTACAGGCAACAGAGGTGCCCAGATAAGGTTCAGGGTTGATGGCGACTGCCGTGTATATCAAAATATCCCCTTCAGCTATAAGAAAGCCCTTGTCTCCCGTATTAAAATTATTTCGGGGTTGGATATTGCAGAAAAACGTCTGCCTCAGGATGGAAAGATCAAATTCAAGAGCCGTACAGGAAAGACAATCGAGCTTCGTGTGGCGACGCTTCCTACCACAGAGGGCAATGAGGACGTGGTAATGAGGATATTGGCAGCTTCATCTGCCATGCCACTTGAAAAAATTGGACT
The DNA here is from genome assembly GCA_020722285.1 of Desulfobulbus propionicus. Classification (GTDB taxonomy): domain Bacteria; phylum Desulfobacterota; class Dissulfuribacteria; order Dissulfuribacterales; family DYLC01; genus DYLC01. Next base: position 6,513 of record DYLC01000059.1, read on the forward strand.
TTTGGAGTGGAACCTTACTGGCTTGAAAAAACTGCTTGCAATGCCTTACGGGCTTGTATTTGTCGTTGGGCCAACAGGGTCAGGAAAAACAACCACCCTGCATGCAGCTCTTGGTTATGTCAACAAACCTGAGAAAAAGATATGGACAGCTGAAGATCCTGTGGAAATAGTGCAGGAAGGTCTGCGTCAGGTACAGGTTAAACCTGTCATTGGCCTCAATTTTGCCAGGATATTGAGGGCATTTCTTAGAGCAGATCCAGACATCATCATGGTTGGTGAGACAAGGGACGAGGAGACAGCCCACACGGTTATAGAGGCATCTCTCACAGGTCACCTTGTTTTTTCCACCCTCCACACCAACTCCGCCCCAGAGACTGTAACGCGACTTCTCGGCATGGGAATGGACCCATTTAATTTTTCGGATGCCTTGCTTGGCGTCCTTGCCCAGCGTCTCACAAAACGGCTCTGCGCAAAATGCAAAACCCCTTATGAGCCATCAGATGAAGAAATCGAAATGCTTCAAAAAGAGTATGGTTATCATCCCAATCACCCTCTTGAAATTCACAAAGACATAACTTTATATAAGGCTGTTGGCTGTAACGCCTGCAACAAAACAGGTTACAAAGGCAGGATGGGAATACATGAGCTTCTGACTACAGATGACACGATGAAGGGCCTTATTCAGACAAAGGCCCCTGTATTTGACATTGTCAAACATGCCATGGAAATGGGGATGCTTACACTCAAACAGGATGGCATTCAAAAAATACTCAGAGGGGATACAGACATACACCAAGTACGTGCAGTATGCATGAAGTAGCCCGGTATGTAGTTATGTGCTAATCCTGCTTTGTAGCTGTGACAAATCTGCAAACATATCCAAGATCTTAAAAAAAATTATTTCAATGTCAACATGAAAATTTTCAACCTATTTTATACATGCCTCAAAAGTCCTCTTTAAAACTTAAAACTCATAACACGGTGTTCATCACGGCTTAACATTAGCTGTTCATGTAGGCGTTATTTTGTAACTTTCATCTTTTTTACACTAAATTATCTTATAGTTATTTATCGAAAGGAAAACAATAAGTCATGACCGATATCCATGAAAAGCAGCAGGTTCGAGTTCGTTTTGCCCCAAGCCCTACAGGCTATCTGCACATCGGGGGAGCTCGCACTGCTCTTCTTAACTGGCTCTTTGCAAAAAAACATAATGGCGTGTTCATCTTGAGGATTGAAGACACTGATGCTGAACGTTCAACATCTGACTCCATAGAAGGCATCTTGGATGGTCTAAAGTGGCTTGGCCTTGACTGGGATGAAGGACCGTATTTCCAGACCCACAATATAGGGGCGCACAAGCAGGCTGCACAGAAACTTCTTAAGACAGGCCATGCCTACAAATGTTTTTGTACAAAGGAAACGCTTGAAGCCAAGAAAGAGGCGGCAATGGCAGCAAAAACAGCCTGGCAGTACGATAAAACATGCAGATACCTCACGCCTGAGCAGGTCATGGAAAAAGAAACGGCAGGACAGCCCTTTGTGGTGCGTTTCAAGGTGCCTGAAGGCGATGGCTCTGTGGTGTTTGAAGATGCAGTTTATGGCGCGATAGAAAAACGGTTTTCCGACATCGAGGATTTTGTAATACTCAGATCAGACGGTTCACCATTATATCTTCTTTCAAATTGTATTGACGACATCAATGACCGTATAACCCACATTATTCGCGGACAGGACGGACTTGCAAATACCCCAAGACAGCTCCTCATTTACAACGCCCTTGCAGCGCCGGTTCCGGTTTTTGCCCATATGCCTTTGACGCTTGACCTCAAAAAACGCAAAATATCCAAACGAACCCACGGTGAGGTGGTAGCTGTGCAATTTTACAGGGAAAAAGGTTTTTTACCTTGGGCGCTTGTTAATTTTCTTGTGCTGCTTGGCTGGCATACATCTGACGATCGCGAGATATTCAGCAAGGAAGAATTGATAGAGGCCTTCAGCCTTGAAGGTGTGAGCCGTTCAAATTCCATTTTCAACTACACCCCAGGAGATGCCAAGTTTTTCACTGATCCAAAGGCATTAAACATAAATGCCCACTACATCAGAACCATGCCTGTTGAAGAGCTTATCATCTGGGTGGCCGAGGCACTCAAAACAACTGGTTTGTATGATGAAAGCCTTAAAACAGACAAACGGGCCTGGTTTATCTCCACAATTGATTTAATCAGACAGAGATTTCACACTATTAATGACTTTGCAACACTTGGGGCTGCATATTTCTCAGACAATTTTGTGATGAATGAAGGGGCGGTGAAAAAAAATCTGCTCAAACATCCAGGCCTTAAGGATTGGCTTCCAAAGCTTGGGGAGAAACTGGAAAGTATTCAGTCCTGGACGATCGAAGAGACGGAAAAAAACGTCAGACAGTTTATTGAGGAAAATGAATTAGGCTCTGGTGTGATTATCAATGCCATCAGAACGGTAGTTACAGGACAGGCTGTCGGCCCCGGGCTTTTTGATTGCCTCGTAGCGATCGGTAGGGAAAGAGTTGTCGCCAGACTTAAAAGGAACTTGACCTGCTGGAATTGAGACTTATTGTTCACAGCAAACAGATGCCAAAGGATTTTACGATGCAAAAAGATGACATGATTATTGACACAGACAACTCAGTACCAACAGAATCAGAAGAAGGAAAGCCTCAAGCAGAAGAAGACAGACTGGCTGCTCTTCAACAGGAGATTGAAGCTTGCAATGACCAGAAATTACGGCTTGCGGCAGAGTTTGAAAATTTCAAGAAAAGGATGGAGCGGGAAAAAAGCGAGTACCAGAAATATGTGCTTGAGGGCTTTTCCCTGGAATTGCTGCCTTTTCTTGATAACCTTGAACGCGCAGTTCAAGCTGCAAAAGACTCTAACGATATCAACAAGTTGATAGAAGGGTTGAATCTGACAGTTGCCAGCTTTTTTAAGTCTATTGAACGTTTTGGGCTTAAACCGTTTGATTCAGAAAACAAGCCATTTGATTATAATTTTCATGAAGCTCTTTGTACTGAAGACAGTCCTGACCATGAGGATGACTGTGTTATCAAGGAGCTTGTAAAGGGATATTGCCTTCACGACAAGGTGTTGAGACCAGCCAAGGTTATTGTCTGCAAAAAAAATAGCAAAAGCAGTGGACAAGTCTGAAATGATGCTTAATATTCAGGCTAATCGCGCTTGCGGATTTTATTAAAGGGAGGTTCAAAAAAATTGCTATTTTTTGGAACCTCCCTAAAAGATTTTAGATAGGAGAAAAAAATATGGGTAAAGTTATAGGAATAGACCTTGGAACAACGAACTCATGTGTCGCTATTATGGAGGCAGGAGATCCAAAAGTTCTGACAAACAGTGAAGGAGGCAGGACAACGCCTTCAGTTGTGGCATTTACTGAAAAAGGTGAACGACTCATCGGAATGCTTGCGAGACGTCAGGCCGTCACCAACCCTGAGCACACTGTTTTTGCGGTAAAACGATTGATAGGCAGGAAATTTTCAGACAAAGAAGTCACGAGAACCGTTGGTATAGTTCCATTTAAAATCACAGAGGGATCTGGCTCTGATGCCTATGTGGAGATCAGAGGCAAGCAGTACAGTCCCGCTGAGATTTCGGCCATGATCCTTTCTAAGATGAAGCAGACCGCTGAGGAATATCTGGGTGAGACAGTTTCAGACGCTGTCATCACTGTTCCTGCATATTTCAACGACAGCCAGAGGCAGGCAACCAAGGACGCTGGCAGAATAGCAGGCCTCAACGTGCTTCGTATAATCAACGAGCCTACGGCAGCCTCTCTCGCTTATGGGCTTGACAAAAAAAAGGAAGAAAAAATTGCCGTATTTGACCTTGGCGGAGGCACGTTTGATATCTCAATACTTGAGATAGGAGATGGTGTGTTTGAGGTCAAGGCAACCAATGGCGACACGTTTTTAGGTGGAGAAGACTTCGACCTCAAGATTGTAGATTGGCTCGCTGATGAGTTCAAGCGTGAAAACGGCATTAATCTCCGTCAGGACAGGATGGCTCTTCAGAGGCTGAAAGAGGCGGCAGAGAAGGCAAAGTGTGAACTTTCCACAACTACTGAGACAGAAATCAACCTGCCTTTTATTACTGCAGATGCTTCAGGCCCTAAACATCTTGTCATCAAGCTCACCAGGGCAAAACTTGAAGCCCTTGTTGCAGACTTGATTAACAGACTTGTAGCGCCATGCCAGACCGCACTGAAAGATGCAGGCTTGACAGCAGCCGACATCGATGAAGTCATCCTTGTTGGCGGTATGATCCGTATGCCAAGGGTACAGGAAAAGGTTAAGGAAATATTTGGAAAAGACCCACACAAAGGTGTAAATCCTGATGAAGTTGTGGCTATTGGAGCAGCCATCCAGGGTGCAGTCCTCAAGGGCGAGGTCAAGGATGTGCTGTTGCTCGATGTAACCCCGCTTTCGCTTGGCATTGAAACCCTTGGAGGCGTAATGACCAAGCTCATTGAAAAGAACACAACGATTCCAACACGAAAAAGCGAAATATTCACCACAGCAGCAGACAACCAGAATGCCGTAACAATTCATGTGCTTCAGGGCGAAAGGGAAATGGCCAACTACAACAAAACTATCGGGCGCTTTGAGCTCGTAGGTATTCCGCCAGCTCCCAGGGGAATACCTCAGGTGCAGGTGACATTTGATATTGACGCCAATGGAATCCTAAATGTTTCTGCCAAGGACATGGCTACAGGTAAAGAGCAGTCTATCCGTATTCAGGCGTCAAGTGGCCTCAGTGAAGATGAAATCAAGCGCATGGTCAAGGATGCGGAGCTGCATGCAGAAGAAGACAAGAAACGCAGGGAACAGGCTGACACCAGAAATCATGCAGACACCTTGATCTACAGCACGGAAAAAAGCCTAAAAGAACTTGGGGACAAGGTGGACGAGGCTACAAGAAATACTATTGAGGAAAAAATCGCAGCCCTCAGGACTGCTGTTGACTCTTCTGATCTTGATGCCATCAAAAGGGCGCAGGACGACCTGATGACTGCCTCGCACAAGCTGGCTGAGGCCATGTACAGGCAGGCTTCCAGCGAAACAGGGGCAGGAGGAGGGGGGACTGCTTCCGGAAGTGGTGGCGCGTCGCCTGGAGCTGGCAAGGCTGGTAAACCTGACGATGTAGTGGATGCTGATTTTGAAGAGGTAAAATAGGGAGTCGAGCTTCCTTTTGCGTAACAGTCAACGCCAGATAGCCATTGTGATATTCGTGGCGTTGACTGTCCTTTGCTGCCGTTTTTTTCTTTTGCAGTTCAAAAAACAGTTTTTAACCACAACTCATGATGCTTACTGCATAAACAAAAGGTGCTCGAAGACCAACCCCTTTTTATTTTATCAACCTGTCAATATAAACAGAGCGGGGCAGGAAGAGCTTGCAGCCTTGCCCAGAATCGGCGACAAAAAAGCCAACGAACTACTTCAATACAGGGCAAGCCTTGGTTTTTTTCTTGCTACTGACGAAATTTTTTCGCTAGGAAGTCCGATCGTCGGCAAAGATGTCGCTGTTGTCTATGCCTATTGTGGGCTTTAGCTCCAAGAGCTTTCTTGAAATCTCCCTTTCACTCCGATGGACAGTTGTGCCT
>DYLC01000060.1 GCA_020722285.1 Desulfobulbus propionicus
CTGGTGAAAATCAAAAATACGCAATTTCAACAAGTTAAGTTAAGTTACTTGGAAGAAATTTTGTTCAAGGGCAAGGCATTTTCAGCCTCAAAATAACACAGCCATTGGGCAAAATGGAACCTCCCACCTGTTAAAAAACCGTTTCTATGCCGGATACACTGTTACAATCTCATCATCCGTATCTGAAAATATGTCTTTGTAGCTTGCATAGGTTGCAAGAATCGTCAGTGGAAAGAGTACGATAAAACCGATTCCAAAGGTAAGTGTGGAAAAAAACGCGAGCAAAATCCAGGTCAGGCCAAAAATTGTAAGCGGCATTGTATTTTTGAAAGAAGCGGCAAGGCTTTCTTTCAAGGCTTCTATCGGATTTAATCGTGCAAGCAGCACAAGTGGCGTGGCGTAGAGGGTGGCAAGGAAAAAAATGAAGCTTAGTGGAATCAATATGATAATTATGACAAATGAGGCTGCAATCATCCCTACAAGCACGTTCAGGTCGAGCGTTCCTGCAAAAAGGGCTGATGCTCCAGCGCTTCCAAGTGAGACAAAAACTACGCAGGCGCAAACAAGCAGGAATGCTACATTGACGCCGCCAAGCACAAATGCCGCATTCCTGAGCCGTTCATCCTTAAAACCCACAAGAAGATTTTCCAGGGGGTTTTTCCCCCCTTGTGCAGCCACATCTGCCATAGTGTAAAAACCAAAAAAGAGAAAAGGCGACAGCATGGATGAGATAATGGAACTAAGTGGCAGCAACATGATTATCCAGTTCAGGATAAAATAACCGACTGTGGCCGCAAGCCATATCCCAACGTCAGGCCTGAAAAGCCCCCAGGCATCTCCAAACCACGATATGCCTTTTGTGATGTTTGCGGCCCTGTAGCTCATACCCTGAATTTGCCTATCTCTTTTTCAACTTCTTTTGCCTTTGACATGGTTTTTTCCATACTATGAAGTGAGACCTCAGCGCCCTGGGCGTTCTGGTAGGCAGTTTCAGCCATTTCGGTCATTACCTTTTGAAGCACAGCGCTTCTTTCCCGTTGCTTGCCTGTCCTGGATGTGATTTCTTCTGAGTTGGCCACAACCCTTTTGATTGCCTCCACAGCATTTTTAGAGGCCAGAGCAGTAGAGCCGGACGATGTATTGATATCGTCACTGACGTAGATAACCTGCTGGATAGCCTCCTCAGCCCTTTTACGCCTTAATGCCTGGGCGTTTGTCATCTCCACAATGCTGACAGAGAGATTTTTAAGCGCCTCTGTGTCTGCCAGCAGGGTCTCTGTGCCTGCTGCCTGCTTTACTGTTTCTGAAGCCAAGGCAATCGTAGCCTGGGAGCTTGTTTCTACGCTTTGAATAATCTTTTCAAAAATCTTTGCAGTATTGCTGGCAAGCTCCAGGCCTGTTGCAACGCTGCCTGTGCTTTGTTTGATCAGGGTGGCGATCTCTTTTGTGGATTCGGAAGTACGCTCTGCGAGTTTTCGGATTTCGTCTGCAACAACCGCAAAGCCCCTGCCGTGCTCTCCTGCTCGCGCTGCCTCAATAGCGGCGTTGAGGGCCAGCAGGTTGGTCTGCTCTGCAATGTCTGAAATCAGCTCAATAATGTCTTTCATCTGCTCTGAGCCTTCTGCAATATCTGTCATGCCTTCAACTGTTTGCTTGATGGCCTGTTGCGCCTGATGTGCATTTTGAAGGATATGTTTTGCTTCATCAGCAGATTTTTCGGCGTTTGCAGCCGTTTTTTCCAGTTCCTTGGCCATATCTATGAGCGCCTGCGTAGTTCTTTTTGTTGCTTCAGACTGGGCTGAGGCCCTGGACTGCACCTCCTTGGCTGTCTCACCCATTTCCACAACGGTCTGTGATGCCGCCACTGCGCTCTCTTTGTTCTGATTTGATGTCTGGGAGATTTTGAGGCTTGCATTGGCCATATTCTCTATCATCTTGGCTGCCTCTGTCGCTATCTTTGAGGAAGATTCCGCATGAGATGAAACCTCAAGGGCTGTTTGTCCCATGATCAATACCCTCTGCATGACATCTTTTGAGGTTTCCGCCTGAAGCGAGGCGTTTGTGAGGATACGCTGGGAGACGCCGTAGAGTTCCTCATTGCTCTTTATAAACTCTGCAAGGTTTGTTTTGACCTCTTTCAGGGTGTTCTGAAATGCCTCGAAGAGACCGTTGATGGCTGAACTCATCTGGCCGATTTCATCCTTGGAATTCACAGTAATACGTCTTGTAAGGTCAAAATCCTGGGCAGTGATACGAATCAATTTGTTTGTAGCGATGATGGGACGAACGATATTGCGGTTCAAAAAAAATGCCACGCCTGACAGCAAGACAAAACTGACTATGCCTAATGCAATTTCCTTGATGAGAACATTCCACAGGGGTTTAAATATGCTGGAACTGCTTATTTCATGAATTACATAAAATCGCTTGTTGGACGCATCAAGCGAAGGAGGCATTTCCATAGGCAAGCTAATGCCAAGCATATTTTCTGAATCTGCATCGTATTCAACGATATTTCTGTTTTTTATTATATCCGGTCTGCCAGATTCCTGGAGTTTTTTCCCGATGTTTTCGCCTTTGAGATCCACAATGACTGAGCCTTTTTCATCAATCAGATAGATGTTGCCTCCGTTTTTTTTGAATTCGCTGCCGACAGTTGAGATCATTTGCATCCAGTAAGGGATGTTGATGGTGGCTATGAGAGCGCCTACGACCTCTTTCTGTGCAGTGATCACAGGAGCTATATACAACATTGTCCATGCCTGATCTGTTTTATCCCTGGCGATAAAGGGGTGTTTCATTATCTCTGTCAGGGCGGCTTTGCCTCCTGGGTCAATCTGAAACCAGCCAGTGTCTCTCAGGCTTTTATTCTCAAACGTTCTGTTTGAACAGGCTAAAATCACTCCATCCAGATTTGTAACAAACAGCATATCTATGGATGGAAATCTTTCCATTAAATCCCCTAATCGTTGGTGCATTATGGGATGAGGTGTCCCTTGCCTAACGGTCTCTCTTGCCGCCACGCCAAGGGATAAAATTGACACACGGTTTGCAAGATTGCTCAGGATGTTTTCCATAATGGATGTGACTGCCTTGTTTTCAGCTCGCAAGGTCGAGTACGCCTGTTCCTGCAGGTTGTATTTCAAATGAAAAAATGAGTATGTCTGCCCGACAACAATAAGAAAAAACATCAGCAAGATAGCTGAGGCAAACTTTGCATTGATGCCCATATTGCGAAAAACATGTTGTAGTTGCATATAAACCCCCCCCTAATTTTTATGTAATTTTTTTAGTAACTATTCAGCAGCGCCCCATCTGCTGCGTCATCGACCTGCTAATATGCAACAGGTAGCACACTTCGCAGGCCTCTTCCTTGCATCCGAGGCGCTGCTGAATAGTTACAGTACGTTCATTTTCGGCATTATACTGGATAATTACATTTTTTATAGCCTACAAGTCTTTAAGAAAAAAGGTAATTTTTTCATTAGATGTCAAAGGCAGTTCAAGCCCGCTTTCACCGAGTACAACACCAGAAATAATTGCTTGATTTATTTGCAGTTTTTTTGAAGATACCTCTGAGTAATGAAGAAAGGTACAGGTTGAAACCCCATAGACGTAATCCACCAGAAGACCTTTCATATCTACTCCTGAGCCTATTATGATTATTTTAGCGTTTTTTTGTGCTGTTTCTGTGGGCTTTCCAATAGGCTCCCTGTCTGTTCGCAGGCTGAATATCCTTCCTCCGATAACAGGCACCACCTCGCCCCTGATGTTTATAATGCCAACAACATGTGCTGCCGCGTTTGGAACAGGTTCAAAATCGCCTGCGTTTAAGATTTCCTTCACCTCTTCAAGAGGCAAAGCGACATCCATTCCATTGGCCATGAAAAAAAGAGCAATGCCTTGTGCTGAATTTCGTTCAGTTTTTTGCGCCAAGCAGATACCTCTTGATTAGAGTGTACTCAGGGCCGGAGCAGCCCAGTTCACTTTTGTACATTTTAAAATCACCTATCATAAAGTTTCGTCTATTTATTTTTAGATTGGAAAACATAGAAGCCGATATGTCAAGCTTTTTAAAAGAATTATTTCTTCCAAGGGTAATGTGCGGACTGAAGCCATGAGGATCCCGCTCAATGCCTATTGCAAAAAGATCGTTTTCCACTTGTTCCCACAGATGCCTCATGTCGTCAGCAGCCCTGATGCCAACCCAAATCACCCGTGTCTGTTTTTTTGAAGGAAAAGCATCCAGACCTGATATCTCTGCCTGAAATGGGGCATATCGCGAGCTCAATCTTTCACAACATTCATCAGCCTGCGCAATCTTTTCCTCGCTCACATCCCCAAGAAATTTAAGCGTGATGTGCTGATTTCTGGACGCAACCCATCTTATGCGGGCGGCAAGTCCGGCATCCAGACTTTTAAACTCCATGACAAGCTTAAACAGCTCTTTTTTAAGCCCGTCTGGAAGGTCAAAGGCCAGAAATACCCTCATGATTACTTATGGGAGGTTCCAATATGTCTCTTCATGGAGATTCGTATATCTTGCAATCTCACGTTGCAACCAGCTAATAGCGCTTTCAGCGCTGAGTTGCTGTATCTCATGACGTGAGCCTGAAAAAGAGAACTTTTTGCACATGACTTCTTGCCCTATGGCAATTGCAATGAAGACAGTGCCTACAGGCTTTGCCTCCGAGCCGCCTGATGGACCTGCTATGCCTGTGACAGCTACAGCAATGCATGGATTTTCAGCCAAGGCACTGGCGTTTCGAGCCATGCCCAAGGCCATTTCCTTAGCAGTTTCCTGACTTACAGCCCCATAGCGCAAAAGTGTCTCTTCCCTGACCCCAAGTATGTCTATTTTTGACTGATTGCTGTAACACACTACACCGCGTTCAAACCAGCCGGAGCTGCCAGGCACTCTTGTGAGTCTGCTTGCAATCAAGCCCCCTGTGCATGACTCTGCCACAGCCAACTTAAGGTCTTTTTTCAGCATGGCAAAGCCGAGATTGGATTCTATGGTTTCTTCATTTATGGCAACGATGTAGTCGCCCCATATCCTGAAGATGTCATCGCAAGCCTTGTGAAATATATCATCTGATTCAGGATGATTTGCCGGCACGAGGATGTAAAGTTCCACCTCTGGAAAGGCAGGGTAATAGCCAACGTGAATGCCTTTGTCATATTTTAAAAAAATATTGTCAATCTGATGATTGAGTTCTGTTTCTCCAACGCCAAACAGTTTAAAAAGGCAGGAAAGACCCTGGGTTGCCCCTTCTTTAAGGTACTGTTTCATGAAGCCAAGGATATTTTTTTCAAGATGTTCCGCAACCTGTGACGGAACGCCAGGCAGGCAAAAAACAGGCTTGTTTCCATTTCTCAACATATAGCCTGCCGCCTTGCCTTTCGGGTTTAAAGGAGTAGCTCCTTCAGGGGTGGTGGCAAGCCTTTGAAGCATGTGCTCAGGGGTTACAGCGCAATATGCCTGATTTGCCTTGATAGTGTTGAGTATATCCTGATTGATAACGAGTTCCAGACCAAATGCCTTTGCAACCGCCTCTGTAGTAAGATCGTCAGATGTAGGGCCAAGCCCGCCTGTGATAAAGAGAAAATCAGAACGTTTTACTGCATCTCTGATACAGGCTATCATCTCATCCCTGTCATCTCCTATGGTGGTGATCCGTTTGATCCTGAAGCCCTGCGAAGCGAGACGTTTTGCAAGAAAAGAGCTGGTTGTATTCGTGACCCTGCCTGAAATCAACTCATCTCCGATAGCGATAATCTCACCGTAAGGCCATGACATCCGTCAACCTCCATAACAAATTAGCTGCAATTCCAGCTGCCACATCATCCATCACTATTCCAAAGCCACCCTTTAATTTTTCCAAGTATTTTATCGGAAAAGGCTTAAAAATATCAAGGGCTCTGAATAATAAAAATATACCGATCAGATTGAACAGCCCTGTAGTATGTCCGGCCATGGCAAAACCCATCCCTACTATCTCGTCTATCACCACACAGCCAGGGTCATAAGTGCCAAGATGCTGCGCTGCTTTGTCCGCAATCCAGATAGCCCCGGCGCTGATCACTATCAGGCATCCTGCTGCTGTTTCAAAAGGCAGGCTTGACAGAACAATGCCCAGTACGACCCCCCCAAGGCTTCCCCACGAGCCTGACGCAGGGGTGAGGCAGCCAAGGCCAAAGCCTTTGGCAACCCATACGATCAGTTTTTGTCTTGTATCTGCTGGCATAATAATGGCTACGCTGTCTTGTGCTGGTCAATCCACTGATAGATACGCTCCTTGTATCGCATTGTTACAAAAAAAATCAGTGCGGTAAAGAAAAGCAGGATGATCAGGCCTGTATAATTTTTGTTGTACATGTAACTGCCCTGCATGGAAAGCAGAAATGTGCCAGGCATCCTGCCCACACCTGTCATGACTGCAAAAACCTGCCACGGAAGACGGGACAGTCCGATTACGTAGCACAGGATGTCTTTTGGAAAACCAGGCAGGAGGAAAAGAATAAAGATGATAAACAGTCCTCCGTGTTCAACGTGGTTTTCCAGTTTATTGTACCAGGTTGTGCTGCTAAGCCTTTCCCTGATAATCTCCTTGAAGTATCTGGCAAGCCAGAAAGCTGCCAAAGAGCCTATTACAAGCCCTATGGATGAGTAAAAAAAGCCCTTCCAGAGCCCAAAGATAAAACCTCCTACAAAACCTGTGGCTTCACCTGGAATGGCGGCTATGATCACCTGCATGGCCTGGATGACAATAAAAATCAGCGGCCCGAGGCGACCTGTCTTCTGCACAAAATTCCGAAGCATCTCTCTGTCGCTCAGAAGAGCGAGCAGTCCATCTGTCCCCCCATTTGCCACATAGTGATAGACAGCCCAGATCAGTAGAAAAATGCCTGTCAAAATGGCAAAAAAGATCGAAAAACGCCTTGTGCTACTCAATGTTCTGTCTGTTTAAGGATTGTATCCCGGCGCCAGTTCCAGTCATCCTTATCCGGAAATTCCAGCACATAATGCCCCCCTCTGCTCTCCTTGCGTTGACTCGCACAGGTGATAACAAGCTGCGCCACCTGAGCGATATTCCTGAGTTCTATGAAATCAGGGGTCAGGATGTACTGCCAGTAATGCTGATTGATCTCTTTAAGGATCGGCTGAATACGTTCATTTGCAAGTTCAAGCCTTTTTGTCCTTCGCACAATTCCAACATAATTCCACATCAGAAGCCTGATGGTATCCCAGTTGTGGGATATAAGCACCTCTTCATCCAAGCTGACAGCCCCGCCTTTATCCCAGTCAGGCACATCCAGCGTTGTCGCAGACTTGAGTCCTGAATAAGTGTTTTCAAGTCTTTTGGCAGCCTGGTTAGCCAGTACAATGTCTTCAAGAAGTGAGTTTGATGCGAGCCTGTTCGCGCCATGCAGCCCTGTGCAGGCTGTTTCTCCCAATGCAAAAAGCCCTGCAATCTCCGTTTCTCCATAACAATTTGTCACAATGCCGCCGCACATGTAATGGGCTGCCGGCACAACAGGAATTGGCTGGGCTGTGATGTCAATGCCCAGTTCAAAACAGGTTCTGTAAATGTTGGGAAAGCGTTTTTTTATGAAGCCGCTGTCTTTGTGGCTGATATCGAGATATACATGCTCCTTGCCGCTTTTTTTAAGTTCGTGGTCTATTGCCCTTGCAACCACATCCCTGTTGGCAAGTTCAAGCTCATGGCTGTAATCCTGCATGAAAGGCCTGCCGTTGTAGTCTAAAAGCCTTGCGCCTTCACCTCTTAATGCCTCTGAAATTAAAAAATTTTTTCTTTTGGCGTGATAAAGACATGTCGGATGAAACTGGACAAACTCCAGATTTGCAACCCTTGCCCCTGCCCGGGAAGCCATGGCGATGCCATCTCCTGTGGCGACATCCGGATTGGTGGTGTATAGATAAACCTTGCCTGTGCCGCCTGTGGCAATGATAGTCACTGTGGCAAGAAAAGTTATTATTTCTCCAGTGTCTTCATTCATGACATAGGCCCCTAAGCACCTGTCAGATTGCTGGTCAGCGCCAGCGCATACCTGGGTAGCATGGTGTTTGCGGAGTTTGGAAGAGGTAATGATGTCCACGGCCATATGGTGTTCAAGAAGCTCAATATTGGGGTCTTTTCTGGCTGCATTTATCAAGGCATTCTGGATGGCTTTTCCCGTAAAATCACCAGCATGGACAATCCGCCTTCTGCTGTGCCCCCCCTCATGGCCAAGCTCGTAATCGCCATTTCCAAGCCTTGTGAAGCCTGTCCCAAGCTCATCCAGTTCAGCGATACACTCAGGGGCGTTTTGCACGATCAGTCTTACGATGTCCTCGTGACTAAGTCCATCACCCGCCTTCAACGTATCGTATATGTGCAGATCAAAGCTGTCATCCTCTCCAAGCACACATGCGATACCTCCCTGCGCCCAATTGGTAGCCGTATCAGAAGCGCCTTTTTTTGCGATGATAGAGACTTTTCCAAGCCTTGCAAGCTTGATGGCAACGCCAATGCCGGAAATGCCACTTCCGATGATAAGAAAATCAGTTTTGTATTTCAATTGTTGATGTTTCCTTTCAGCATACTACTTGTATATGAACATTTTTTTGCCGACAAGCGACAAAGCTATGCCCTGCGCCTTGCAATAAAAGGCAAAGTTTGGAAAGCTAAAGCTTGCGGGTAAAATGGCATTTTTTGGGGACCTCCCTTTAGATTGTCCCTGTAAAACGAAACTGCCCTTTTCCAAGCAGGTCATGCAGATGCACTACTCCGCAAAGCCTGTCATTTTCATCCACCACAGGCAGAACAGTGATGAGATGCTGTTCCATGACAGCCATGGCATCCGCAGCCAGTACAGATGGATTGATGCATTTCGGCTTTTTGGTCATTACATCGTCTGTTTTAAGCTCCATTATAGGGCGTCCTTTTGTAATTTCCCGCCTTATGTCGCCATCTGTCAGGATGCCGGCAAGCCTGTCTGCTTCCTCGGTTATTAGCACACAGCCAATGCGCTTCGCATCCAGTTCTTTCAGGGCGTCTGACATTGATGAGCCTGTTCTGACAACCGGCATTATGTCTCCGGTGAGCATTATCTCTCGCACCTCTAATTTCAATGCCTCGCCCAGGCTGCCAGCAGGGTGATTTCGCCTAAAATCCTTGGCATTAAAGCCGCGTTGTTTCAGCAGAGTAATGGCAAGGGCATCTCCTACGGCAAGCGTGGCTGTAGTGCTGGAGGTTGGGGCAAGTCCAAGACTGCATGCCTCACGGTTGACGCCAGTATCGATCACAGCTTGCGATATCCTTGCAAGGGTTGAAGAGGGCTTTCCAGTCAAAGCGACCAGCGGTATGTTTCGCTCTCTGAAAACAGGCAAAAGCCTTAAAAGTTCTTCTGTTTCGCCGCTGTTGGAGATGCCAATGACGCAATCGAAAGGGCTTACGACCCCGAGATCTCCGTGCAGAGCCTCAACTGGATGCAAAAATATGGCAGGCGTTCCTGTGCTTGCCATAGTGGCTGCTATCTTTTTGCCAATAAGCCCGCTTTTGCCAACGCCTGTCACAACCACCCTGCCTGTGCAGGCAAAAATCAGCTCCACAGCCTTTACAAAACCATAGTCAAGCTTATCCCGAACTGTTTTTATGCCTTCAAGCTCTATGTCAAGCACGGATGTTGCAAAATCAAGTACGGATTTTTTGTTCATGTTATGAAAGAATTAAAAATTGGTAGGTTCCAAAAATTAGAAATTTTGCAACTTCCCTATACCTATAAAGGTGGCGCTGTAAGCTCACCCAGCACATCGTAGGCCGTGAGGTCGCATCTTATTGGCGTAATAGTTATATAGCCCTGGCTCAAAAACCAACTGTCGCACCCGCTTGCCTCTTCAAAGGCGATGGGGTCTCCTGCGCGCCAGTAATAGATATTTCCCCTTGGGTCGGAGCGTCGGTCAAATTCTTCCCTGAGATTTGTTGTGCCCTGCCTTGTCATCTTTATCCCCTTGATCTCGTTTGGAGGAATCGAAGGCACGTTTACGCTCATTGCCACTCCATGCGGAATCGGGCTGGATGTCAGCCATGGAATCAGTTCACGGGTAATCCCTGCTGTAAAGCAGAAGTCAGGGTTTCTGTGCTGGTTCAGCGAGACAGCCATGGAGCGTAATCCAAGAATGGCAGCCTCGGTGGCGGCAGAGACTGTGCCGGAGTACAGGGCGTTAACCCCCACATTTGCCCCGGGATTTATGCCTGATATCACCATGTCAACAGGGTTTTTTACAAGTTCATAAATAGCAAGTTTTACGCAGTCAGCAGGGGTGCCGCTTATGGCCCAGCCAAACTCACAGCTTCCACGTCTTATCTTGTACGCCCGAAGCGGATCCACTACAGTGATGGCATGTCCCACAGCGCTTCTTTCGCTTTCAGGCGCAACTACAATCACCTCATGCTCTTCACTAAGCATGTCGTACAGGGCGCAAAGCCCTGGCGCATATATGCCGTCGTCGTTAGTCAGCAGTATCCTCATTATTGCTCCTTTTAACGATTTCTGTTTCGTTTTCGTCGAAAAAACTGCCATTTTTCTCAAAAAAGTCTAACATACAGGCGCTCCTGTGAGGACAATAGCTGGATGGTTGTAAACAGCCTTTGGTCAGAGGGACAGCCTTATTGTCTTTTTGACAAAAACCATTTTGTTCCGTGTCCATTTTTGTTTTAAATCCTCAACTAAACTACTTGAAGAACATATCCATTATCTGTTATCTCTACCCAAATAAAAAAACTGGAGGTTTAATCAATATGGAGCATTGCAATATCGCAATTGTAGGGGCAGGCCCGGCAGGCATTGCATCGGCTGTTGAGGCAAAAACGGCAGGTATTTCCAGCGTTGTAATATTTGAAAAAGCCAGGCACCTTAACGACACCATTGTCACCTTGTATCACGAAGGCAAAAGAGTTGATCCAGTATATCGTAAAGTGAAAATTGATCCAATAGGTAAACTTTCATTTGATACAGAAACCAAAGAAGAGTTTATAAAACGCATGGAAGAGGTTTCGAGTGCGCATTCGCTTGATGTACGCCTGAAAAGTGAGGTGACCAAGGTCATCACCCAAGCGGATGGCAGTTTTAAGCTGGTGACAGGCGCAGGCAGTGAGGTCGTGGCGCAAGTTGTTATCGTGGCCATCGGTGTGTTTGGAAAGCCAGTTAAGCCAAGTTACCCGATTTCTGCAGAATTGAAGGACAGGGTGCTTTTCAGTCTGCCTAAAACGCCAATCGAGGGCAGCAGCGTACTTGTGGTTGGAGGCGGTGATACGGCGGCGGAAGTGGCGTGTTTTCTCTGTGAGAAAAATGATGTGAGCCTTTCTTACAGAAGAGCGGAATTTTTCAGGCTCAATGATATAAACGCCTGCAATCTCAAGAGGTGTTCCTGTAAGAACAAAATAAATGTGATGCTTAGCACGGACATAGATCATCTTTCAAGGGATACGGCAGGCGAAAAAATTGCGGTTTTGTTCAAGGATGGAAGAACCATGTCATATGATTATGTATTGTACTGCCTTGGAGGCTCAACCCCTCAGGCGTTTCTTGAGGCGGCAGGGGTGGAATTTAACGGCAAAATGGCAGTGGCTGATTCAGCAGGGGAGACCAATGTCCAGAGGCTATTTCTGGCAGGTGACCTGGCTGTGGAAAAAGGCAGCATCATGGCGGCATTTAACTCTGCAAAAAGGACAGTAGATGCTGTGAAAGAGCGTTATGGACAGTTGTTCAGGTAAATCAGGCGTAACTATCCAGTATAATGCCAAAAACAAACGAAAACCACCGTATTTTAATTTTCTTAAGGAGGGAAAAATGCGGGGATTAACATCTGAACAGGCAAAAAGCACAGACAAAGCCAAGGTCAGAGACGCCCTTGAAGACATA
>DYLC01000061.1 GCA_020722285.1 Desulfobulbus propionicus
CCGAAGGCGTCGCCAGCAGATTTACAGTCTGCCCCCTTTGGCCACTCGGGTACCTCTCCATTATTTTTTATGGAGCTGGCGATGGGATTTGAACCCGCAACCTGCTGATTACAAATCAGCTGCTCTACCGTTGAGCTACGCCAGCCCTGATTGAAGCGGAAATAATAACCTACTTTTAAAGAAAATCAAGACTTAAAAAATAAATGTTTTACTAAGAACAACAAAAATAAAACGGGCAACAATTGTTGCCCGTTTTGAGTACATCTCTTTAGATTATGCTAATGGTTTGAACCCACTGGCTTTTCAAGTCCGAATCCAGCCTTACCCGCTTTGACATCATCAGACCAGCGCTGAAATACATAAGCTGTTGTTCTGTAGATCAAATGAGCAAATTTGCTATATGGAAGACTCAAAAACATAACTATCACAGTGCCTAAATGAAACACATAAACAGAATAGGCAATCTCCTTGATATTAACCAGCCTCAAAACCTCTGATGCCAAGCCTGTTGCGCCCACTGAAAAAATTAACCATATCAGTATCCAGTCTGGAGCAGCACTCTTAAGCACACCTTCCTGCGACTTCTGATCGCGAACTGACTTGATCATAAAAATTCCTGCAATAAACATGATCGCCCCTACATTCGCAAGCAGTTTTACTGGATGCCACTGCGGCATTGGCGTAACCTTGGGTATTATCCCCAAAGCTGCGTGAAACAAATCCTCAGCGATAAAAACAAAGTTTGTTACAAAAAAGAGGATAATAAAAGACCATAACAACAGTTTGTGTCCTTGAGCACGCTGTGCAGTCTGACCGCACTTCTGGAATCGAGAGTGATTCAGTATCTCCAAAATGGCAGGCCATACATATTGTGTGGCAAGAATACCCATTGGAGGCACGGGGTATGTCCCAGAATATGATTTAGGAAAGCCTGAACCCTTGCTGATATCTTTCCAAAAATTAACCACACCTTTATAGGCAGCAAAGACTATAAATGCTACGATTGGTATTACCATACCATCAATAGGTATAACGCTCAGGAACTCATGGTACTCAACCTTGCCATGCTCATTAAGTGGAAATGGAAAATCATGCCCTGTGTACTGAGACCATAAAGCAGCCACAACCATCACCAAAACCATTGCAGCTACTACTGCGCCTACAACTGTTCCAGGCTTTTGAAACACATCTGCCAAGGCGCGAGGCCATGCATAATACTTGATTGCATTGATCCTAATCGCAGCAAGCACATCACCAGGCCTCGCATCACGAGGACAATATTTGGTACAATCCCCGCACTGGTGACACAACCAGACATCCACATCTCCAGACACCTTGTCAGCAAGCCCCCACTGAGTCCAAAGCATTTCTTTTCTCGGAAACGGACTCTCTGGCGTCGAAAGTGGACATACTACCGAGCAAGTAGCACACTGATAACACTTGTTAACAGTATCACCTCCTGCCTCCATGACACCTTTCACAAATGAAAGATCAGGTTGCAGATTCTTAGGTTCAGCCATTTCAATTCCCTCCTAAAAACCTTTGAATGGATTTGGCCCCATACCGACTATCTCTTCAACAAAGTCATTTATGGTTCCAGAGATCTTATCATACTCGTCTATGGCTATTTGTGCAAGTTTTACTCTTTCAGGCTCCATGCCAAGAGACTTAAGTGTCTCAGCAACATTTGCCATCCTTCGATCAGCAAGCTCACTACCCTTAACAAAGTGACACTGATAATCATCACCAAATCTACAACCAAGCAGCAGTACTCCATCTATGCCACTTGACATCGCATCCTTGATCCACGAAACATTCACTGAGCCAAGACAACGCACAGGAATTATTCTTGGGAGAGCTGACCATGAATGTCCTTTTGTTGCCGCCATGTCGAGTGCAGGATATGCATCGTTTTCACAGGCAAAGATCACCATTCTAAGTTTATCTTCATCGTCATCTGGCACATCAATGGACTTAATCATCGAGCCAACAACATCAATATTATAGTCCTTAAAGCCAATGATACGCTCTGGACATGCACCCATACAAGTTCCACAACGGCGACACCTTGTCGGATTTGGCTTTGGAGTACCTTTTTCATCATCATCTAATGCGCCAAACGGACACTCTTCAGTACAACGCTTACACTGAGTGCAACGCTGGAAGTAGAAGTCAGGATAGTCAATATCCCATGTGCGCGGATGAACTGCATGGCCTTCTTCAGCAGCCTGAATGGCCTGCAATGCCTTGAGCGCAGCGCCTGCTGCATCTTCCATAGACTCCTCTATGGTCATAGAACGTCTTACAGGGCCTGCTGCATAGATACCTGTTCTACGGGTTTCATAAGGGAAACAAATGAAATTAGAATCACAGTAACCGCCAAATAGATCAAGATCTCTAAATGCAGGGCCTTGACGATAAGCCATGTTGATTATGGGCTCATTTTTAGTGGTAGGTATCATGCCTGTGGCAAGTACAACCATGTCCACATCAACTGCTATGTCTTCCCCAAGGATAGTATTCTCGACTGTAACAGTAAGACCTCCTGTGGCATTTTCCTTTACAGAAGTAACTGCACCTTTTGCAAGCATAATACCTGGATCATCCTGAAGCCCTTTATAGAAATACTCATACTGGCCAGGAGTGCGCATATGCTGGTAAAATACATAGGCCTTTCCATCATCAGGATGATCTTCTCTTACATATTTTGCCTGCTTGAGAGCAACAAGGCTTGTTACTGCTGATGTGTAAGGAAAATCAGCATCATCTGTTTTTCCACCTGGGCTTTGGATAAAAGCAACTGTTTTCGCTGTCAGTTTGCCTGCCTTGGCCATCTCTTCAAACTGATGATTTGTAACAACCTTCGGATTACCCCATAAAAGATGAGGATAGTCGCCTTCTGCTGGGATATATGGCTTAAAACCTGAAGCGATCACTACAGCGCCAAATATCTCTGCATTTGCATCTACCTGCATGTAATCCTGTCTGCCCTCATTTTTAGCTAAATATACCTTTTTCTGATCTTCTGCTGAAAGCTCCTTGCCGTTTGCATCAAGCTTTTCCTCTGCAGTAAGAGGCACAGGGGCATCCCATTCACTTTTGCCCCCGGTTTCCTTGAAACTAACCCTGAACTGGGCTGGCACATTGGCTACTCTGGCCACCTCTGTTCCAAGCTTTACCTGTATCTTCGGGTTGGATGTCACCTTTGCAATTAAATCAGAAGCGACAGGATTAATCAGATTTGAATAATCAGGACCAACAGGTATCTGCTTTCTAATCTTTGCAGCATATCCACCAAGCTGGGCTTCACGCTCGACAATTGTAACATCAGCACCGGCTGCGGCAGCCTCAAGGGCAGCAGTCATACCAGTTACACCTCCTCCAATCACAAGAAGCCTTGTACTGGCGCCCTCAAACTTACTCGCTGCTGGCTTATTCACCTTCTTAAGCTTTGTGACATACATTTTAATGTAGTCTTCTGCCAGTTCCTGACTGTACTCTTTGGCAGTATCATCAGTAGCAGGGTGACTCCATGCCACCAATTCTCTGATACCAACCTTATCAACATAAACTCCAGGAAAATTAAAGGTGTTATATTCATAACGGGGCGAAATACCTGCAAGGCAAATAGCATCCAGCCCATTGGCCTCAATGTCCTGCTTGACTTCCGCAACGCCCTCAGGAGAATAAAGATCAGCATGAGCCTTGCAAACAGCAGCTCCGGCCGTAGTAGCCGCCTTTATCAGGCCTTCTACATCCAAGGCATCGCCGATACCGTCTCCTGTATATATATAAAAACCGATCTTGCTCGCCATTATCCTGCCCTCCTAACTGTCTGAACTGCCTTCAATGCTGCGGCCGTGGCACTCTGAGCTGAAGAAACTACATCCACTGGCCTCTTTGCACAACCACATGGAACAATTCCATCTTTTGGCACTACAAAACCATTCGCATCATACTCAATACCTGGCACAGGGCTGAAAGCACCAACTGGCTGCATACCGGTAGCAAGTACAGCAAGATCTACCGCCTGCTCAACCTTACCGCCACCAATAGTATCCTCTGCAACAAGAATAACACCACCAGAAGCCCCTTCCTTTACCTCTGCAACCTTGCCTTTAATAAAATGAACCTTTTTGTCTGCCTTAACCTTTGAATAGAAGTTTTCATACTTCATTCCAGGAGTTCGTATGTCAATATAAAACACGTAAATCTCTGCATCTGGATTCTGCTCTCTTACATAGCATATCTGCTTGAGAGTAGCCAGACAACAAATATACGAACAAAATGGCAGATGTTCTTTGTCCCTTGAACCGGCACACTGAACAAATCCAATAGTTTTAGGCTGTGCCTTGTCAGAAGGCCTGACGATCTTGCCCTCCGTAGGCCCAGATGGAGACGCCATGCGTTCCACCATCATATTAGTTACGATATTCGGGTATTTTCCATAACAAAGCCTGTCCATCTTAGTGGCATCATAAGGCTTCCAGCCTGTGGCAACCACAATAGCGCCAACATTCAGATTCACAGTCTCTGCCTTCTGAGTAAGATCAATATGCCCAGCAGGAAGAGCAGCCTGTATTTTGGCCCCTTCATCAGTCGAAATAACTGATGGGTCAACTACACACTGCTGTGGAAACGACATCGGATGAGGCATGTAAACGCCTTTGCGCTGATCCATTCCAAAATTAAACTCATTTGGCATGGTAGTAGTTGCAACATCTTCAGCAGGCTTACAGTTCGTACACTGAGGTGTGGTAAAACGTGGGTTTACCTCTAATTGAACATTGTAGTTACCAGCCCCCCCCTGAACTGATTTAACCTCAGCCTGGGTATAGAAAACTATCCTCGGGTTGGTCTTTACCCTTCTGAAATTGATCTCAAGCCCACAGGTTGGAGGACAGAGTTTAGGGAAATATTTGTTCAACTGTGCAACCCGTCCACCGAGATAGCTCTCTTTTTCCACCAGATAGACGTCATAGCCCATCTCAGCGGCCTCCACAGCGGCAGTCAAACCACTGAAGCCACCGCCTATCACGAGTATACTTTGACTCATCTAAGCGCTCCTTTATTTTATTTTAGATCAGTGATAAATAATATATCAGTGACCTGTGATTTGACTGCCTCGGCAGCCAAATCACAGAACACTGCTTTGAATAAAAAAACTGAAAAAAATCCCAGACAGGTACTCCTGTCTGGGATTTCAATTGCTAAATCAAACTGGCATCATTGCAAGTTACACAGCAATGATATTGTGGAGCTTCTTTTTAAAGGTCTTCCACTCTCCGGTATTAGGATCATACTGGGAGTTAACAAAACATTTCCAGCCACCCTGATCCATATCGACGTCACTGACACTGTTATAGTCGCCACGATAGTAGAAACCAGGATAACGAGACTCTTCACGGAACTGGATGTGACGGAGGTGATCCTCTACACACCAGATACGATGTAAGTTCTCCCATCCACGCATAAGCTCATGGAGACTGCCTGCTGCCATCTTCTCTGAGTCTTCACGAAGAAGCTGCAGATGATGCATAACAATAGAAAGAAGTTTGCCATTTGTCATGTAATATGGAGACCAGCCACCGCCGTACTCGTCGGTGTACTTCATGAGGCGCTCCATCATGTGACGAGGCTTAATGTAGTTAGGGTTAACCATCTCATGGGTAGTCTTCTGATAGTTCTCATAGTAAACGGTAACAGGCTTGTAGATCTCTGCCTTGAGTTCTTCAGCAGTCTGCTTAAGAGTAGGAGTGAAACTAGCGTTGTCACGGATGTACTTGGCCATGGCTTTGGCTGCAATACGACCCTCTGCATGTGAACCAGAGGAGAACTTGTGACCAGATGCGCCAACGCCGTCACCAGCGGTAAACAGACCGTTAACTGTAGTCATGCGGTTATAGCCCCACTTGTAGTCTGCCGGAACCCAATCCTCGTCTGGACCGGAAACCCAGATACCGCAGCAACCAGAGTGTGAACCAAGCATGTATGGCTCTGTAGGCATGATCTCAGACCCCACCTTCTCAGGCTCAATGTTCATAGAAGCCCAGAGTCCTGCCTGACCAACTGACATGTCAAGGAAGTCCTCCCATGCCTCACTCTCAAGCTCTTTCCAGTACTTCTTGAGATCCTTGTCGTTCATACCCTCGGCCTTCTTGGCATCCATGAAGGCATTGAGTGCTGCAGCGGTGTCCATATAGATAGGACCGCGGCCTTCTTTCATCTCAAAGAGCATGAGGTGGTTACGCAGACATGTAGGTGTAACGGCTGCCTGACCATATGGCGTATATTTGGCAAGCTCGGCCTTGGCGGCGTCGCTCTTTACATAATGTTCGCCATTTCCATTTGTAACAGTGGCTTTAAAGAGAAGGAACCATGCGCCAACAGGCCCATAACCATCCTTGAAACGAGATGGTGTGAAGCGGTTTTCCATCATGGTCATCTCAGCGCCAACCTGCATACACATTGTGTATGTGGAGCCTGCATTCCAGACTGGATACCATGCACGGCCCTTACCTTCGTCAGTTGTACGTGGGCGGAAGATGTTAACAGCGCCACCACATGCAACCATTATTGCCTTTGCCTTATATACGTGGATCTTGTTCTCACGAACGCTGAAACCTACTGCGCCAGCGATTGTGTTAGGCTTATTGGCATCAAGAAGCAGCTTAACGATAAACATACGCTCATGGATATCATAACCCATTGAGGTCAGAGCAGCCTTTGCAGCCTCAGCCACGATACACTTGTAAGACTCACCATTGATCATGATCTGCCACTTACCTGTACGAACAGGCTCGCCACCATCTCTAAGCTTTTTGCTTGCATCTGTGCCGTGCTTCTTCCATATTGGAAGACCCCAGTCCTCAAAGAGGTGTACTGAGTCATCAACGTGACGGCCAAGGTCAAAGATAAGGTCTTCACGAACAATGCCCATAAGGTCATTTCTTACCATACGGACATAGTCTGAAGGGGAATTCTCACCAATATATGTGTTGATAGCTGAAAGACCCTGAGCAACAGCGCCTGAACGCTCAAGAGATGCCTTGTCAACAAGACATGCTTTAGAACCGGCAGGAAGCCACTTGCCAATTTCCCATGCTGCTCCACAAGCAGCCATACCGCCGCCTACAATAAGTGCATCATATGTAAACTCCTGCACAGGAACCTTGGAAAGATCTGGTTCGGCAAGGAGTTCTGCTGTTGGCTTATTAGGTAATGCCATAACTATTATTCCTCCTTAGAATATTTTTCTTAAATGGCTTTCGCTTATGCGAAATCTGAAGGCTTGCAGGTAGCCCTTCCTGCGCTCTCAGTGAAGAGAAGTGCGTCATCAAGACTGCCTGTTGCTGGTGTTTTATCATACTGAATAGAACCTTCAGCAGTTGTACGGATAGGAAATTTGAAACGCTTCGTATTGCCATTTCTAAACTTTATTGTCCACATAATGGAATCTGTTCCACGCATTGGCTGAACATAACCGCCCATAGGAGCGAGATCAGCATAGTGACGCACTTCGATTGCGCCCTGAGGGCAGATCTTAACGCATGAATAGCACTCCCAGCACTGATCTGGCTCTTGATTGTATGCCCTCATGGCATCTGGGTTGAGGACCATGAGATCATTAGGACAGATGTACATACATGCTGTCTTCTCACCGCCCTTGCAACCATCGCACTTCTCTGGGTTGACAAAACTTGGCATAGTTAATACCTCCTGACGTTTTATTATTTTTAGGGGCAGCACGGCTGCCCCAGCTTCAAAACAAAATAAGATATCCTACTGCTTATTACTTACCTGCGGGGATATCCTCGAATGCGCCCTTCTTGATAGTGACCTTGGTCTCAAGGTGCTGATAGTAATCCCTGAGAATAGCCAGAACCTCTGGACGGCTGAACTCTGTTGGAACATCTCCACCCTCGCTCATAAGACGACGGAACTTAGTGCCGCTTACAACAATGCGATCATCCTTGGTGTGAGGACAGGTCTTAAGAGATGCCATACCACCACACTTCTTGCACCAGAATGTCCAGTCAATCTTAAGACACTGAAGCTCAAGGGCGCCTGGCCACAGCCTGTCATAGATCTCCTGAGCCTCAAAAAGACCATAGAAATCGCCAACGCCTGCATGGTCACGACCAACGATCAGGTGTGAACATCCAAAATTTTGACGGAAAATACCATGCAAAAGGGCCTCTTTTGGTCCGCCATAACGCATCTCAAGAGGATATACACCAAGAACTGTGCGGTTTTTATTGAAATAATTGTCAATCAAAACTTTATAACACTCCATGCGCTTCTCACCAGGGATGTCGCCAGGCTTGAGCTTTCCAACAAGGGCATGAATAAACACGCCGTCAAGTATTTCTTGAGCTATTTTGCAGAGATATTCATGTGAACGGTGGATTGGATTTCTGGTCTGAAACGCAGCAACAGTTGCCCACCCCTTATCCTCAAATATCTTTCTTGCAACAGAAGGATGCATATAAGCCTCACCATACTTCTGCTTGAAATCCTTCTCTGAAAGGGCCTTGATAGGTCCACCAACATAATATCTGCCAGACTTCATAACCTGTTGAACGCCAGGATGGTCAGCCTCTGCAACATCCCAGAACTTCTCTGAATCAGCACCAGCGCCCTTGAAGCAAAGCTCACATTCCTTGCGCTTGTCTGGCTCCCAGATCTGCTCAATCTTCATAGTAGCCATGAGCTCGCCGGTTTCTGTATCATAAAGGGCTACATCGTCTCCCTCATTAATACCTTTTCTTACATCGTCATTC
This sequence comes from Desulfobulbus propionicus, assembly GCA_020722285.1. Lineage (GTDB taxonomy): Bacteria > Desulfobacterota > Dissulfuribacteria > Dissulfuribacterales > DYLC01 > DYLC01. The sequence goes on from DYLC01000061.1 coordinate 8,784, forward strand.
ACAGAAAGGGTCACAGGAAGAGGCCACATTGTGCCTGGATCGACCTTGCGAAGCTTCATCTCTTCAATGCAGCCCTCGTAGTCATCTTTGCACATAAAACCATTAAGAGGGGTGAATGCACCCATACCAAGCATCAGGATGTCTCCTGACTCCTTGGAGGTGATATTGATCCTCTTCATCTTCGCAGCCTTCTTTACTTCATCCTCATGAGCAGTGCCAACGAGCAGCAAGGGCATAAGGGTCTTCTTTGAGCCATGTGGGTTTACTAACGCCATTGAATTACTTCTCCTTCCTTGATAAGATATTTGAAATTAGAAATTGATCGGTTTTCAGCAGGCAGAAACTTCACCATTTGATTCACCGTAAAAAAAACAGCCGATACACAATAAGCCACAACTTAAGACGATATTACTGAATGGTTATTCAGTAATTTGAAATCTGTTATATTCAGTCTTTTTTTAATTGTCAAGAGAAAAAAACAACTCACATTTTAGTGAAAATTACACAAATGATTAGTTTAAAAGTCAGCATCGAGCATCATGCAAAATATTCTTCCTAAAATTAGACACTTATGGCTTCCAAGCACCCCCCACACTCCCCTATCACAATAGCCATCCTTGCCGGAGGTAAAAGCAGCAGATTTGGCGCCAACAAGGCCATAGCCAAAATTGGAAACAAAACCTTCATTTCCACCATTATAGAAACAGCGAAAAAGGTTTCCAGTAACATAAAAATTGTAAGCAGCGATGATAACACCTATCAACAACTTGGAGTTGAGCTGATCCCGGACATCCTGCCAGGCGCAGGCCCTCTTGGAGGGCTTCTTTCTGTTATAAAGGCAGGCAGCGGAGGGCGAATTTTCCTGCTTGCCTGCGATATGCCATGCGTAAGTCCAGAGCTAATAACATTTATGACAGAAATACCCACATGGGCGCCAGCAGTGATCCCTGTGCATCAGCACAAATTTGAACCTTTGCATGCCATATATCACAGCTCCCTTGAAATAACCATTGAATACCTGCTTAAAGCAGGTAAAAAAAGTATGCGCACCCTAATTGATCTGATCCCGAGGCGAGAAGTCACAACAGAACAGATCATGAGGTTTTCGAAGGACCTTTCCTGTTTAAACAATATCAATACCCAGGAGGACCTGAAACGCCTTCTGACTCATACGTTCAGATAGCGCGCTCGATAACACCTGCCATAAGGAGGACGAGAAGATAGATGTCAGTATTTCCAAAACGCTATGAAGTTATTGTAATTGGAGCAGGACATGCAGGTTGTGAGGCAGCCCTTGCAAGCGCACGCCTGGGAATACCAACCCTGCTGCTTACCATCAATCTTGACACCATCGCCGCCATGAGTTGCAATCCCGCTGTGGGAGGCCTTGCCAAGGGACATCTTGTCTGTGAAATAGACGCCCTTGGCGGAGAAATGGGAAAAAATATTGATGCGACAGGGATTCAGTTCCGGCGGCTTAATACATCAAAAGGGCCAGCGGTTCGGGCGAGAAGAGCTCAGGCAGACATGCTTCGTTATCGCCTCAGGATGAAATCCATCATAGAGGCCCAGGAGAATCTGGATGTCTATCAGGCTATGGCAGCCAGACTTATAGTCAGGGACAACAAGGTTTGCGGTATAACAACAACTATATCTGAAGAGATCATGGCAAGGGCTGTAATCATCACTACAGGCACTTTTTTAAGGGGACTTATCCACATCGGCCTTGATCGTTTTCCTGCTGGAAGGCTTGGCGACCCACCTTCCAACAGCCTCGCAAGGGATCTGGTATCACATGGTTTTAATGTCGGCAGACTCAAAACCGGCACAACTCCCAGGCTTCACAGCAGGTCAATTGACTTCAAAAAACTTATCCCCCAGTTCGGTGACAACCCTGAGCCACTCTTTTCGCATCAATCGCAGGCACAGCCAGTTTCCCTTCCCCAACTCCCATGTTTTCTGACCTACACAAACCCGAAAACCCACGATATTATCCGATCCGGATTGGATCGCTCCCCATTGTTCACAGGGGTTATTGAAGGAGTCGGGGCTCGATACTGCCCTTCAATTGAGGATAAAATATTCAAATTTCCGGACAGAGACCGCCACCAGGTCTTTCTCGAACCAGAGGGCATCGACACTGTTGAAATATATCCAAACGGCATCCCGACAAGCCTGCCTATAGACATACAGCGCAAGATGGTTCAAAGCATCGAAGGACTGGAAAAGGCCGAGATACTGAAACCAGGCTATGCCATTGAGTATGACTACTCGAATCCTATTCAACTCAAACCTACCCTTGAGACTCACATTGTCTCAGGACTTTACATGGCCGGCCAGATCAACGGCACTTCAGGCTATGAAGAAGCAGCGGCCCAGGGCCTTATCGCCGGCATCAATGCCGCGCTTGCAGCCAAAAATGCCCCTCCATTAATCATTGACCGGAGCCAGGCCTACATTGGGGTAATGATTGATGACCTTATCACAAAAGGCACAAAAGAACCCTATCGAATGTTCACAAGCAGGGCGGAATACCGGCTTCTCCTTCGCGAAGACAATGCAGACCTCCGCCTGACACAGCTTGGTCGTGACATCGGTCTTGTAAAGGATGAGCAATGGCAGAATTTCTCTGACAAAATGAATGAGGTTGTCAAAGTCAGAGACAAACTCAGGGAGATAAGGCTGAAATCTGACCATGAAAACAACACCTGGCTGGCACATCTGGGCTCTGCGGCAATCAGCCACACATTATCCCTGTTTGAATTGCTCAAACGGCCTGAAATAACCATAAACGCCATCAAGGAACGCTTCACAGATATTCAAAGCATCTCTGCAGATGTCCTTGAACTGCTTGAAACAGAAATAAAATATGAGGGCTACATCAAAAGACAGGAGGAAGAGATAGGGCATTTCAAGAAATGGGAAAAGATAGAACTGCCATCCGGACTCAATTTCAATGAAATTTCAGGACTCACCTCAGAAGTGCGTCAAAAACTTGCAGAGCACAGGCCATCCTCCATAGGAATGGCATCGCGCATACCTGGAATTACACCAGCAGCCATCACAGCTCTTAGAATCCATATCGGAAGAAAGACCCAGCAAAAGCCTTAACCCAGGACAGGACTATACAGAAAAATATG
>DYLC01000062.1 GCA_020722285.1 Desulfobulbus propionicus
GGCCTGCTTATGTGCAGGCAGCACACTTCGCAGGCCTCTTCCTTGCATCTGGGGCGCTGCTGAATAGTTACAGTACTGTGGTTTTCGTTAGTTTTTGGCATTATACTGGATAGTTTTACAATTGTAACCCTGTTTTAACTTTTTTGTCATCTCTTGTGATTATCCTTGTTGTCAAAAAATACAAGGATCGTCTATGTCAAGGCTTGTTAAGCTGCATTCATTGGTAAGTTCAGAGCCAAAGAATCTCCAGGCAGTCTCAGTATCTGCTCTGGAGACTTTGAGCGCGCTCGGACTTTTTTGCGCTGATGGCAAGCTCAACTACAGCAGGCTTCCCTTTACACCTTTTGATGTGACAGCAGGTTCTGAAAGTGAGTTGCAGGTTGCAGTATATGGAAGCAAGGATGATGTTGACCTCCCTATAACTATCAAGTCATCCAATTATTACAACAATATAGTCAAGCGATGGCAAACAGGAGAAATAAGCAAGAGTAAGATTTCTGATATTGATGAATATCTTGATAATAATCCTGACAATATCTGGGAAAATAGCTGGGTAAGGTTTTCGCCAATGCTGCTTGATACTTTTGCCCGACGCGTATTATCCAAAGACTTGCTTGCTGATAAAAAAAACAAGGCTAACGGATACAGAAAGGATATAAACAAGTTTATCAATATCATAGATGGCGTTGAGAGGATAAGAATACCGATTAGCTATCTGATCAAGCTGAGTCTTGCTGACATTATTGGCATACAGCGTGAGCTTCCTGTTTCTATCCGTCAAACTGCCATAAGGCTTTTGAAGCATTACCTGAACGATAACACATCTCCTGAGACATATTCCTTTTACGTGATGAGGCTTGGCCCTGAAAAAGCAGGGGGGATTCAGGTTGCAAAGGAAAAATCCATCCGTTTTCTGTTGTCAAGTCTGCTGGTAAGCTATGCTAACAGGAAGTTTCAGCTTGAAAATACAGGACAGAAGGCAGTAGTATATTTTTCTCCTCATCCTCCCACACGCCAGCGCTATCTCAATGATATTATTTCCGATTCATTCTACAGGGAGCTTTTTATGAGCCCCTGTCTTTCGGGCTGGCGAATGGGTGAGGAAAAATATCATTACATGGTGCTTTGTCATCAGGTCCTGAGTAGAAGCCAGTTGAATGCCATTTCAAAGTTGAAGGAAGCTGGCATAATCACTAACAATCTTGTCTCTCTCCCAAGTACCTCCAACATCAGTCTTGCGAATAATGGCACCCATATCAGTCTTGGAAGCAGGATATTGTCAAGCGCTTTTCAGGAAAACAGGCTTACAAAAGCCCATGAAAAATGCATTGGCGACCTTGCCATAAAGATGATCGAACATTTTTTACCTCTTTTCGTGGGCAGTTACAGCGCAGCGCCCTATCGGATTGGATTTGCGGATTTTCATCCTGAAAAGGCGCTTGGGTTTCTCCCGCATGAGCTGCATTACACGCACATCAGGATGCTCTGGAGACGGTGGAAGAAAAAGGCGCATATAAATTTCCTCGGGCATTCACTCACGCCTTTTGGCCCAAAGTGGCTGGATAATTTTATCTCAGCCACCTTCAGGCTTTCGGGGGATTTTGTAGATGACTTCAGGTTGATTGATTATATGGCGGCGCTTTTGAGTACTGATCAAAGCCCTTCTCTTGATGGCAGGGTCGGAAACAGTGAGAGGCTTAAGCATGATCTGGCAGAGATGGGCATCTTTGATGAAAGGATGGCTGTTTATCAGCTTTACCGGCTCAGAGAATATGAAAAAATGGGTTTTTCTGGCTTTGAAGGTAGATATTACAGCCTTTTTGAAAGTCTCAGGCATGACATGACCCATGCTGTCAATCTTCAGATTTTGATCTCATGCCTTGCTTTCAAGTACATGGCTGAACAGAAGCTGAAGCATGAGATGATTCCTGACAACGTTTTTGTTGAAAGTGAGCGCAGGCAGATTTTTTTTGCATCAGCCATAGGGCTTCCTACCTTTTTTGTGCGTTCAGATACACAAAATGCTTTTTTGCGCTACGTACTGCAGCACACTGAAAAAACAAGGACAAGCAGGCGTTATTCAGGTTACGTCAGGGTCTATGCTAAGGAGTACAATAAGGCGCTTTTGAAGGTGCTCCGAAAGGATGCGGCCGATTTGATAGAGATGTGGGGCGTTGATGAGACCTTGTCTGATCTTGAAATGCGTCTTGGCTCCCCGCATTTGCGTTCTGCCAAGGCGAAGCTTTTACAGGGAGTTCTTGGCGAATCATCACATAAGAAAGCAGTCAGGATGGATGCCGGTGAGTTTAATCTTGCTGCTGAGCGATACTATCGCGATGAACTCAGAAGACAATATCTCGACGAGGCGTTAGGGTTTGTAATAGAAGATATTGCTGCGATTGAAGACAATGCCTACACCCTTGACAGCAGACTGCTGCATGCAGTCGCATCTCTGTCAAAACGAAGAGATATCAAGGGATTGTGCAATGAACTCAGGAAGAAACTGCTGTCAGACAGTTTGTCAACAGATGAAATAAAAATGCTCGTAAACATAATCATGGTAGTAGTTTTGTATAATACAACTTTATTTAAAAACAGCGAACAGGGGATGGAAACAGCGGTATATGCATCAATACATAGAGCGATCAACTGGTAATATATTAACGGAAGAGCTGTATGCAGATAAAGTGGTCAACTTTATTTACTCGAACGTCAGAGAAAACTCTGCATTTGTCTTTAATGCCCTGACAAACAGTATTAGCTCATCACTTCTGGGTTATCTTAACTATGATTCATTGCTTGCTTCAAGGTTGGCTGGCAATCTGGCGTTCTTGAAAAAGATGAGGGTGGATATGTCAGAGTGCCTTGACCTGCCCCAGAGTCTTGATACCCCGCGCAGGATTTTTGAGCGCAGGATTCGCTATTGGGATTGCAGACCAATGGATAATTGCCCCCGATGTATTGTTTCTCCGGCTGATTCAAAGGTATTGATCGGGTCTTTATGTGAAACAGCGTTGTTTTTTATCAAGGAGAAGTTTTTCAGCTTTGATGAGTTGCTTGGCGAGGAAAAAGCATACTGGATAGATGCCTTCAGTTCTGGCGATTTTGCGACATTTCGGCTTACACCAGAGAAATATCACTACAACCACACACCTGTTGCAGGGGTTGTCAAGGATTTTTATGAGCTGGATGGTTCTTATCACTCGTGTAATCCATCAGCCGTGATAAACATTGTAACTCCTTATTCCAAAAACAAGAGGACGGTGACCATCATTGACACTGACTGTGAAGGAGGAAGTTTTGTGGGGCTTGTTGCAATGGTGGAGGTGGCTGCGCTTATGATAGGAGAGATTAAACAGTGTTATAGTGAAGTGGCTTATGATGCCCCAAAGGAGATGGCATCTGGCATGTTTTTGAAAAAAGGTCAGCCAAAGAGCCTGTTCAGGCCTGGAAGCAGCACCGTAGTATTGTTGTTCCAAAAAGACAGGGTGGTGTTTGAGTCTGATCTCATGCAAAACCAGCATAATATCCTGGCAAAAAGCAGATTTTCAGCAGGTTTTGGCGCAAAAATGGTGGAAACTGACCTGAACGTGCGTTCATCCATAGCGACAAGAAAGAGATAGGGTGCGCCATTATGGAGACTATTTTGTTTTTAATCGTTATATCAGTTGGTTATTTGGGGCTTTTCAGGTGGGCATTCAGAAGCCTGCCCCAGGAAAGATGGCAGTTTATTGCCAGTGTCCCGGTAGCCATGCTTGAAGACGGCGTGTGGAAAGGATTAAACCTCACATATTACGGTTTTTTTTCTGCCCTTGCTTACACCATCGCAGCAGCTATGTTCCTTTTGCTTGCCTCCTCGTTAGATGTGCATCCTATCGGTTTGTTTTTATTTGTTTTGCTTTTGCTTGCTCTTTGTATTCCCGCGTCAAAGATTGTCGCCTGTATCGTGGAGAAAAAAAGGCACACACTGACTGTTGGAGGCGCATCCTTTGTGGGCATTCTTTTTGCCCCTTGGATTTTGTGGGGGATGAATGAGACGGGTGTGTTATGGCTCAGCTCCCCTGTAATTCCTCTGCTTTGCGCTACAGCTATTGCTTACGCCTTTGGCGAGGGAACCGGCAGGCTTGCCTGCATCAGTTTTGGATGTTGCTACGGTAAAAGTCTGGAAGAATCTGATGATTTTGTCAGGAAGTTGTTCAGCAGATTTAATTTTGTTTTTTCTGGCAAGACAAAAAAAATAGCCTATGCAAGCAATATGGATGGCAAACCGGTGGTGCCGGTTCAGGCAATTACGGCTGTTTTATATGTGATGACAGCCATAGTTTGCACCATGCTTTTTTTGTATGGCTTTTTCAGGACCTCTCTTGTTGTCACCATTGCGGTTACGCAGTTCTGGCGTTTTTTTTCAGAGACACTTCGAGCGGACTACAGAGGTGAGGGCAAGGTGTCCGCATATCAGAAAATGGCGCTTGTGAGTACCTTTTACGTTGGCGCCCTGGCTTTTTTCCTCCCGGAGCAACACCAGCTTGTGGATTTGACAAAGGGTCTGCACAGAATCTGGGGCGCAGAAACCTTGCTCTTTCTTCAGTTGATCTTTGCGGCAACCTTTTTTTATACTGGCAGAAGCACGGTTACAGGGTCAGCAGTCAAATTCTATGTGGAAACAAGCAGAATTTGAAAGTTTTTGACTGCAAAGTCGTAATACGCGATGGCTAAGCAAAAATCGTTAAATGTAAGGCGCGCAAATCCTGACGAAGGATGCAGTGCAACGCAGCAGTAGTCGGACAGTTGGCGACTTTTTGCGATGCCATCAAATTTTGACGTCACTTTTTTGTAATATTCTGGTTGCAGTTTTGTAACATTTTGTTGATATGATTACGTTTATTAAACAAATTGATCGCAGGTGGTTTCAATGCAAGACTACATCCATAGTGTGCCTGGTAGAATGCGCTTAAAAACGATGAAGATCAAGAAAAATCCAGAGTCAGCAGACTTTCTTCAAAGAAGGCTTGCGTTAATAAATGGGGTTCATGGAGCAAGCATAAATAAGATTACAGGAAGCATTGTAATCAACTACGACCACAGGAAAGTCAATTTGACCCATATTTTAAAACATTTGGAGCATGCAGGAGTTTACAGGCCAGAAGCGACCATATCACAAGAGCAGTATGTTTCTGAATCAATGGTAAAGGCAGGGGAGTGGGCAGGAAAGTTCTTGCTTGGGGCTACGGTGGAAAGGGCCATTGAAAACGCGGGGATTTCTCTGATATCTGCCTTGATTTAAGTGAGCTTCACAAGAGAGTTTTTTGTTACAGGCCCTAAAAGCCGGCAGACTTCCCTAAAGTCACAAACTGTCAGGTATTGATTTCGTCTTTCAAAATTATCCCTGTTTTTTCAGAGTTTTGTTACATTTTCTGTGGTTCTGTTAAATAATCTTGACATTTCTATGTATTAAGCAGATATTGTCTTTATTTTTAAATAAATAAAGGAGAAGTACGGCATGTCAATAGTAGATGAGCTGACAAAAGGTAAGATTGTAACAGGTCTTGCTATTGGGGTTGGAGCCGCGGTTCTTGCTCCGGTTGTGTTGCCAATGCTATCCCAACTTGTAAAGCCAGTGACGAAGGGCATTATGAAAGGCGGTTTGCTTTTGTTTGAAAAAGGCAGAGAGGCTGCAGCAGAAACAGGTGAAGTTGTGGAGGATCTCTGGGCAGAGGCAAAGGCGGAGGTGTCTGAGGAGCTTAATTCCAGCAATGGGCCAGGAGATAAGGATTTTGTCCAGAACTGACAGGTTGCCAGAGGCTTTTGTAGCGCACGAGATGCCAGGAAGAGTCAGGCTCAAAATACCTTCTCGCAGAAACAACAATGCTTATTTTGAAGCTGTTCTGGGTTCATTAAGCCAACTGTCAGGGGTTGTTGATGTTGAGGTAAATTCAAGCACTGCCAGCGTATTGATTATTGGTTCTGTCACGTTGCCGGAAATAGAATCATCAACTAAGGCAAGCCACCTTTTTACTGTCGATCGTTTACCTGAAAAAAAAACTCGAAAAAGTATTGCAGTAAGGCTTAAAAATGGTGTTTTTAAGGTGAATAAAAGGTTGTCCAGCATCACTAACGGAGTTGTGGATATTCCGTCGCTTTTTACGGTGTCATTTCTTGCAATGGGCGTATCGCAGATACTGTCTGGCAATTTTGGGCTGCCTGCCTGGTACACCGCACTCTGGTATTCATTAAACATGATTGACAAGTCGGAGAAATAATTTTTAAGCCGTTTTGTTGTTTGTGAGCAATTTGTAGTCAGGAGCAGTGCAAGCATCAGGGCAGTTTCAGAAAATAGTAATTTTTGGAACTTCCCATCAGTCAGAAGGACTATTCGTTAAAACACCCTAATCAAAAAAGGAGGATTTATAATGAACACACAGGAAAGACCAGAACTTAGTCAGGTGGGGACAAACGTCAAAGACGGGATTGTAAACAGTCTCAAAGGGTTGAATGAAATCGAGTCAGAGATCGTTAAGCTTGCCAGAAATATTGTGGCAGATACTCTGAAGGCCACTGGAAGTGTGGCAAAAGAGGGTTTTGTAGTTGCGGCTGATGTGGTCAAGGGAGCTGTTCAGGCTACTGAAGAAGTCGGTGCTGGGCTTATTTTGGGTACCAAAAGCGTTGCCAAGGGCATCATTATGGGAGTGAATGATGTCGGTGGCGACCTCGTGAGTTTTGCTGGTCAGGTAACCAAGGGAGCTGTGAAGGGCGCTGCTGAGGTAGGGGCAGACATCGCTTTGGTTGCAAAAAAGTCAGTGGATGGAGTGCTTGAGGCAACCAAGGAGGTTGGAGGCAATGCCGAGGCAGTCGCAAGAGGCGCTGTGATTGGCGCTATTGAGGCTGCTGGATCTATCAGCAAGACAGCAGTGACAACTGTTACAGAGGTGCTTGTAGGGGCTGCCTATGGTGTCAAGGATGTCTTGAATGCCGCTCTTCCCAAGGCATCTGTCTCTGCCTCAGAAGAAAAGGCTGCTGAGACAGAAGAGAAGGCTACAGCATCAAAGGCCAAGAAGGCAGCAGTATAACCTTCAGGAAAATTGCAAGAGTGTTTGTTTTTTGTCCAGTGGCTGAATCCCTTGTAAGTGCGAAATGTTTGCCTGCGAACAAAATTTTTTGTTTTTTTAGGGGTTTCGTCAATTATATCAGGGAGGTTTCAAAAATTAGAAATTTTGTTCAAGGGCAAGGCATTTTGAGGCTGAAAAGCGCAGCATACTCCCTGTATGTGAGCATTTTCAGCCTCAAAATAACACAGCCATGCCCTACGCCTTGCAATAAAAGGCAAGGCTTGGAAAGCTAAAGCTTGCGGGCAAAAGGGCAATTTTTGGAACCTCCCATCAATGTTTCTGCTACCTACGTAAAGGTCTGTATCTCACATGGTGACTACTGTTCAATCGTCAGTTCCAGGGAGGGTGCGGTTTAGGGTGCCCTCTCTTTACCGTTCAAAATCCCTTCAGGAACATATTGAGACCCAGATTTCTTGTCAAAATGACGTGTTTGGTGTTCGCGCCAGTGTTCTTACCGCCACCCTGATTATCCTTTTCAACCCTGTTAAAAGTTTGCAGGATATTCAGGAGCTGGTTTCAGAAGCCATAAGGAGTTTCAGCGGCGCAGAAAGTCATGTAAGAGCCGCAGTTACTGAAAATATTTGTTTGGATAGCGATTCCGTCAAGAGTAAGTTGTTGGAAAAAATCAGTCTATTAAAACAAATTTCGCCCAAAAGAATAAAGAAGTTGGCGACAAGCGCACAGGAACAACGTGCTCTGCCTTGGCACACAATGGAGTTCAGCGATCTGGCAGGCGAGCTTGGCCTGAGCGCTGGCCTGGGATCATGCAGGCCGGTCAATGGGCTTTGCGCTGATGAAGTCCAGAAGAGGCTTGGCGCTTATGGGCCGAATATCCTGCCGGAGTCTGAACCACGTTCTGCATGGAGTATGCTTTTCGGGCAGGTTAACTCCGTTCCGGTGGTGCTTCTGGCTGTTGCAGCCGGTATCTCAGCGTTTACAGGCGGACTTGTGGATGCAGCCATTATTCTCGGCGTAGTTTGCATCAACGCTGTGATAGGCTATGTGACAGAGGCTCAATCGGAAAAAACCATACATTCCCTGAAAAACCTGGTAAGACCTACAGCCCTTGTTCAGCGCTCAGGCAAGACGATTGAAATAGGCGCAGAGGACGTTGTGCCTGGCGATATCCTGCTTTTAAGGCCTGGTCATTATGTGGCTGCAGATGCGCGTATAATAGAGGCAAAGAGGCTTACCATAGATGAATCCGCCCTGACAGGTGAAAGTGTGCCTTCTTTAAAGACATATGAGACATTAAAGGAAAAAAATACTCCATTGAGTGACAGGATGAATATGTGCTACATGGGCACGCTTATCACAGGAGGGCAGGGTGCGGCAGTTGTGGTGGCTACCGGCAAATTTACCGAGGTCGGCAGGATACAGATGCTTATCGGCTCGGCATCTTCGCCAAAGACACCTATGGAGGAGGATCTGGACAAGATTGGCACCAAGCTTGTTGTGGTGTCAGGAGTGCTTTGCGGTATTGTTTTTGTCGTAGGACTTTTAAGGGGTTATGGCCTGTTGCAAATGTTGAAGACCGCTATTTCCCTTGCCGTTGCAGCAGTTCCGGAAGGCCTCCCTACGGTTGCAACGACTACCCTTGCTCTTGGCATAAGCGCCATGAAAAAACAGAAGGTGCTGATCAGACATCTTGAGGCAGTCGATGCCCTGGGATCAGTGCAGGTGTTGTGTATGGACAAGACTGGCACGATTACCTATAACAGGATGATGGTAAAGGAGCTGTGCTTTACAAATGACAGATACAAGCTTGATGAAAAGTCGCTTCCTTCCATGGCCACAGCTTTTGATGTGGCGTTTAGTGATGAGGTCTCTGGCCTTGTGCTTTCATCGGTTCTTTGTAATGAGAGTGAGGTTATAAAAAACAATTCAAATTTTGTTGTAAACGGCACTCCCACTGAAAACGCTTTGATCTACATGGCCATGAAAGCAGGCATAGATATTCCAGAGCTTCGGGAAGTTTATCCAAGGGTGAGCATAATCCATCGTTCTGAGCGTAGAAATTTTATGGCAACCATCCATACTTTTGCCAATGGACAGGCCTCTCCACAGTGCATAGAGGGGTTGGATGATAAGGTGCTTATCGCTGTAAAAGGCAGTCCTTCGGAGGTGCTCAGTCTTTGTTCACGCTACATGGAATCAGGTGTAATTAATGACCTGACGGAAGATGATATTCTGGACATCCAGACTGAAAACGAGCGGATGGGTGGACATGCATTTAGAATGCTTGGTTTCGCCTATGCGATTAAAAATGCCTCTACGCTTAAAAACTACGGGGAAGAGGCCCTGTCGAACGATCTTTGCTGGCTTGGGCTTCTTGGCATGACTGATCCTGTGCGGCCCGGTGTTGCACAGTTGATTGAGCAGCTTCACTATGCTGGCATCAAGACTGTCATGATTACTGGGGATCAGAGCCCAACAGCCTACGCAATCGGAAAATCCATCAATATAAGCGGCACAGAGCAGCTTCAGATACTTGATTCTACCGGAATCAACGATGTGGATACCGATGCGCTCAATGCCCTGGCATCTAATGCCCATATTTTTTCCAGGGTAAGCCCTGCCAATAAACTCCACATAGTCAAGGCCCTTCAGGCATCAGGAAAGGTAGTTGCCATGACAGGTGACGGTATTAATGACAGCCCTGCCCTGAAATCTGCCAATATTGGTATTGCAATGGGGGGAACTGGTACTGATGTCGCACGTGAGGTTGCGGATGTAATACTTGAGGACGACAACCTTGAGACAGTCATCATGGCTGTAGCTCACGGCAGGACAATCTATGACAATGTCAGAAAATCAGTACGATTCCTGCTTGCCACAAATTTCAGCGAGATAATCGTTTCTTTCATATCTAACATAGCAGGGTTTGGGCAGCCACTTACAGAGATGCAGCTTCTCTGGATCAATCTGGTTACGGATATCTTTCCTGGTCTTGCCCTGTCATTTGAAGAGCCGGAGCCGGATGTTCTTTTAAGACCTCCACGCGACCCGGACCAGCCTATTATCACAAATCAGGATATGAAGCAGATCACTATAGAGGCAGGGTCAATCAGCCTTGCCTCTCTTGGGGCCTATGGCTACGGTATTGCCCGTTATGGTGTGGGCGCTCAGGCGAGTACATTAGCCTTTTTAAGCATTATTACAGGTCAGGTGCTTCACACTTTGAGTTGCAGATCGGAACATCACAGTATATTTGATAAAATTGCGCTTCCGCCTAACAGATATGTGACATCTGCTGTTGTAGGTTCTTTTGTGCTCCAGGGCATTGTCATGGCTGTGCCTCCTTTGCGGTCATTGCTTGGCATTGGAGGAATTGGCATTATGGATGGGCTTGTGGTGACAGGTGTTTCTGTACTTCCGTTTTTATTCAATGAGTCAAGGAAAAAAATAGGTGGCAGTCTATGAGAAGAAATTTCATCTTTACCTCTGAATCAGTGAGTGAGGGACATCCCGATAAGCTATGTGACCGAATAAGCGATGCCATTGTGGATCGTTTTCTTCAACAGGATCCTTATGCCTCAATCATTGCTGAGAGCGCTGTTTCTCAGTCAATCGTTTTTATTGCAGCCCAGTTTGCATCAACTGCAATGGTTGATATCCCTAATGTAGCGCGTTCTGTTGTAAACAACGTGGGTTATACTGATGAGGTTTTCAGTGGCAGGACCTGCACTGCCCTTACCAGTCTTCAGGAGCTTCCCCTTGATGAATCTTTGCGTTTTGACGAGACGAATCTTTCTGATGAAGAAATTGAGAGGATTGCAGTCCGGCACCATCAGGTCAATTCATTTGGATTTGCATGCGATCAGACCAAGGTTTTGATGCCGATGCCGATTACCTATGCGCACCACTTGGTCTCTTCCTTGAGCGCTGTCAGAAAAAAAGGTATTTTGGAATACCTTTCACCTGATATCAAGGTTCAGGTCGGCATAGAGTATAAGGAAAGCCATCCTTACAGAATGCACAGCATCGCCATTCAGGTATGTCAGAAAAAGCGGGCTGATGGCATGTATGTGTTCGATGCCACAGTCAGAAGTGATCTCACGGAGTTTGTGCGTGAACACGTCTTTAATGATTATGAAATCCGGCCTGATGACAAAACCCTTGTTTTTATCCGCCATGAATGCCCGGAGACGGGTTGCGGGCCAGCGACACATTCCGGTCTGACAGGCAGGAAAAACGCCATTGACACCTATGGTGAGTATGCCAGACACAGCGGTGCTGCCTTAAGCGGCAAAGATCCGCGCAGGATAGACAGGATCGGGGCTTATGCTGCACGTTATGCCGCTAAAAATGTGGTTGCTGCAGGTTTAGCCCGGGAGTGTGAGGTGCAGATCAGTTATTCCATTGGTCTTTCAAGGCCTGTCAGTCTCCAGGTTGAAACCTTTGGATCAGGAAAGATTGCTGATTCAAAGATTGCCAGGCTGATTGAGAGACATTTTGACTTCAGACCTGCTGCAATAATGGCCAGGTTCGGCTTAAGGAAGCTGCCATCTACCACGAAAGGGGGTTTTTTTGTAAAGCTCAGTTCTTTTGGTCACATGGGAAGAAAGGATATTGAGGCGCCATGGGAGGTTGTGGATAAGGTTGAGGAGTTGCAGTCAGCCTGAGTAAGAGTCTCCAAAAAATAACATTTTTTGGAGACTATCCAGTATAATGCCGAAAACGAACGAAAACCATCTGCTGTGTCATTGGCCTGCTCATGTGCAGGCAGCATACTTCAATAAGTGTAAATGCATAAATATTTATAAAATATCTCGATAGGTTTCGAGGTTGA
>DYLC01000063.1:0-3205 GCA_020722285.1 Desulfobulbus propionicus
AACATGGGTTCTGTAAACATGCAGAATGCAAAAGTAGGGGGAGATGTCGTCAATGTCGCCAATGTACAAAACTCAGCAAATATTGCTGTGGGTTCAAAAGAACAGGCTAATCTTGGGGCTGTTGACCTTCAGGATGTGCAGGTAGGCGGTTCGGTAGTAAATTTATCCAATTCTCAGGGTATAGCCAATGTTAACAAGAACATAAACTCAGTAGTGAGCAAATAACATGCTGATAAGGTTGCTCATATTTTTGCTTATTGTGCTGTCATACTCTGATGTCCACGCATTTTCTTTTTCTGAAGAAGAGGCGAATTCCGCAGCTTCTGAATTTGCAAAACGCGACCGAGTTGCCAATCTGCTTGATGTGCCATGCAAAGCAAGCTTGAAAGGCAAAAAAATAGGTGTAGTAGTAGGTGAGATGCACAATGGGAGAGTAGTTACTCGAAATGTAGAGTATTCAGCGCTATTTGAAATCATCAATCAGAGGCTTAAAGGACTGGGCTTAAAAACCTATACGCTTGAGGAGATCAAGAAGCAGGTTGCGCAGGCAGAGATTGAGGCATACATGAACAATGATCCTGATGCAGCCATAGCTGCTGCCAGGAAACTGAGAGCTTCATTCATGCTGAAGGGCGTAATAAGCTCTACAAGCGCAACCAATCCTGTCCTGGGCATCAAGGAAGTCAGCGTAATGATGACATTTACCCTGACAAGCAGTTCAGGCAAGCCAATCTCTACAGTTGATGTATCAATGCAGAGTTGGTCTGGAGCTGATGTATTTGCAACAGCCCACAAGATGGTCAAAGAAGAAGCTGAGATGGTGGTCGCAAAACTATACAATGATTTCTGCAGAAATGTTCAATCAAAATAACTAAAACGAAAGGAATTACAGTATATCATGTTAAAAGTGGCTTTATCTTTAGTAATTTTTGTTTTTTGTTTGACTAATTATGCCATCGCTGCAAATAAGCAAAATAACACAGGAGATAAATCTGCAAAAGCTAAAAAGCTGTTACTTGTCTCTGCTGAAGGACTTGCAGATATCAATGCTGATATTTATAAAAAAGATAAGGGAATAATGATTGATGATTTACGAAAAGACGCCAAAAGACAAATCATAGAAAAGGCAGCAGGCGTATTTATGGAGTCCTCAACAGTAGTTGAGAACTATGCTGTATTGGAAGACAGGGTATTTTCCAAGAGCGAAGGATTTATTAAAAACATTGTAAAGGAATCCCCATACTGGGTTGGAGATGATGGTTTTGCGCATTTACTTATGAAAGCTGAGGTGCAGATAGGCGAGATAAAAGAGGCATTAAAAACTCTTTCAAAGGCGCAGCGCATTTCTCTGATAAAAGAACTTGGAAATCCAAAAATATCCGTAAAAATAATGGCGAGAGATGCGGAGCGTGGCGATGATATAGCGAAAGAACGCTCGGCAGTTGCTGAAAATGTGCTGAAGGAACATATAAAAGGATTTGGCTACACAGTCTGGTCTGATATGGAAAACAAGGCAAACCAGCCAGTAGCAGATTTTACAATAGATGGAGAGGCAAAGTTTAAGGTTCTAAGACACACTTTGCCGGCATCAGGTGTAAGACTTGAAAAATATGTCTTGACCTCATGGAGCGTCAGATGTCTGAACAATCACACAGGCGAAGAGATATACTTTAACAACAAGGTGCCTGAAAAGAAAAGCTGGGCCACAGAAGATCTTGCTACAAAAGAAATAGGCAAGATGATTGGTTCTGAGTTTTCCGCTGACTTTTTTGCCGACCATCTGCAGCAGCCGGGTATAATCTATCAACTTGAGGTGATGGGGATGCCTGACTATGACACAGGTGAGTTGTTTAAGAGGGAGTTTATTGGTCTTCGTTCTGTACTCAATGTTGACTTCAGAAACTTCAATGCCAATGGTCCGTCACTTTATGAGGTGGAATTTGCCGGAAACAGGCAAAACTTCACCTCCATCGTCAACGACAACATCATCAAACCGATCAACCAGAAAATTGGGACCAATTCTCTGAAACTCATTGCCGCCCACGGCAACATGATCCAGATCGGCTTTTCAACGCCGCGAAAAAGCGCAGAGCTATCGAAAAAACTTGAAGACCTGCCACCATCTGCCCTGTCTGAAGCAAGCCCTGAACGCCTGAAAGCCCTTGTAAAAAGTGATGAAGCCAAGGAAAAACTGGCTGCAATGAATGTACAGCTTGTGGCAGATGACAGCCCTAAAAGTGCTGCAAAAAATGCCATCAAAAGTTTTTAAAAACAAAACAACCATAAATTAGGAGGAAATGAATGGAAAAAGGTTATCTCGTTGCGTCATGTCTCGCCATGTCTGTGGCTGTATGGGGCTGTGTTCCTGCCCAACAATCTGCATCTGAACAGGCGAATGCTACTGCTGATCAGGCTATGTATCAACCTGTGAGCTATATCAATGCCGCAAAGCCTGGACCGCAGATTATCGTCATTCCAGGACAGATCAAGAGCAACAACGCCACATTCACCCAAAAGGTTACCCCTAATAACATAGCAGATTTCGGGGAACTGGAGTTATCCAATGCCAATTTCAAGATACTTGAAAGGGCTGACCTTGGGCCAATGCTGGATGAAATCTCACTGGCTGTGAATATGGGTGATGTAAATGCTATGAAAAAATTTCCAAAAGGTAAATTCCAATCCACAAAATGGTTTGTAAAGTTTGATGTCCTCAAGGCAGAGCCTGTTGCAGAGGCAACTAAGGGTTTTGATGGCAATGCAATTGGAAGCATTGCAGGCACCCTGATTGGCGGAAAAGGGGGATATGTTACAGATACAGCGATCAGTTCTGTAAAAACAGGCGAGGCAGCAGGTGTCTGGATAATCGGCATGAGGTATAAGGTGCTTGATGCCAGCACATCAGAGCAGGTGGCCACTGGCTACTTTGAAGACAAAATGGAGATTGGATCAAAGGCTAGTTCTGTCATGGGTTTCTCCCAATCACAGGGCAAACAGGTTACGCTTGACACCTTGGCACAGAGGCTTGTCCAGAAATGCGTGTCTGACATTGATGCAAAACACAAATAATTCAAACAGTCATGTCGGCATCAACTTTATTGTTTGATAGAAAAAAAATAATTATGGCAGGGCTGACAGTACTTTGCCTGCTCTGCCTTTTCTTTATTAACCTGGCTGCCGCAACAGCAAATGAAGCAGAGCTAGC
>DYLC01000063.1:3305-11817 GCA_020722285.1 Desulfobulbus propionicus
GCCGCAACAGCAAATGAAGCAGAGCTAGCGGCAACAGCAAATGAAGCTGGGATGGCGGCAACAGCATTAGATGCCACTTCAGTGACATCTGGGACAACTGACGATGTTGCAGCAAACACGTCAATCAACGAACTACAGAAAGAAGCAACACAGGAACATCAGGCACAAGGACAAAAAACGGCATTAGCCCTGCCAAGGCTTGCAGTGGTTGAGGTAACTGACACGACAGGCAGAAAAGAATGGCAGGATCAATTGATAGCTTATGGCATCGCGGATCTTGTTTCCAATGAGCTCTATGCAACAGGCAGATACACCCATGTGGAGGACGAGCCTGAGATCATTTCTCAGATTAACGAAATGGTGGCGCAAAGCTGGATGTCAGGCCAGTCTCCGGAGCTTGTCTCTGCTGATGATCCTGCATTATTATCCGACAGGCTCAAGTGTGAAGCGATCTGCAGGATCAAGGTGCTGCAATTTTCCACTTCACGCATCAGGACAATAGGGCTTGTGGCGGCTGGCAAGGTCACAGTAACGCTCGAAGTTGAAGTTACGATTGAGGAAAAAGGAGGCAAAACCTATAAGGCAACAGGAGAAGGTAAAGGTGTTACTAAAAATCTTGGGGTATTTTTCAATATCAGGGACAACAAAATACATTTCGATGAAACCACAGTCGGACAGGCTGTTCAACAGGCGGTAAGAGATGCGGTGGCTAAACTTTTTAATTAAAAATACTTATTTCCGGCAGATAGCAGGTCTTTACTGCATCTTCCTTTGTTTACTTCTTCTTGGCGGATGCGCCACTACCTATGTGGATGAGCCAAAAACAACAGAACTGGGACATGAAAATACTATCAAGGCGATGCCAGCTTACACAGGCCCCAAAACCGTTGTAGCTGTGCTGCCAATGGGGCTTTCGGAAAAGGCTGCGAAAAGATATCCTCATCTGCTTGCAAAGGATGTGGGGATGGGTATCCATAACATGCTGGTGGAGTCGCTTTATGACACAGGACGATTTACTTTTGTGGAGGAAAAACCAGAAATAATCAAGGATGTCATGGACAGGCAATGGATGAGCTCGGCTGGCATGGTTGATCAAGGCGCTGCAATTCAGCTCGGCAAAATGCTTGGGGCAAAAAAAGTTATATATGGTGAGGTCTATGACTATGCTGAAGGAGGCGAGAGCGTAGTCGGTTTCAGCGCAAAACAGAACTTCAGGACCAGAATGGGGGTTCAGGTGCGTTGTGTGGATGTGGAGACACTTGAATATGTGCCTGGCAGCGGTGTGGACTACGGCAGTGACGTAACAGGCACTGCTAACAAGGCAATTCAATCTGCTGTCAGTATGTTAATTCGAAGGCTCAAATAAAAGAGGTGGTGGAGATGGCTGCTAAACGATTATTGTTTATTTTTTGTTGGGTTGTTTGTTACGGCTGCCTGTGCAGCATTACGGCGCAGGCTGATGACCTGCCTTGGGTGCAGGCAAAAGGGATAGCCACAGCCAAAGGCGTTGGAACGCCTGAGGCGCGTACCATTGCCATACAGGACGCCCAGCGAAATGCCGTTGAACAGGCCGTGGGCACAATGGTATCGAGTGAAACCTTAGTGGAGAATTATGTCGTGATCAAGGACAAGATCCTTACCCGTTCCCAGGGCTATATCCGCAAATATGATGTTCTTTCCGAAGGACAGATTGGGGATGATTACGAGGTCTTAATCAAGGCTCAGGTTGAGGAGATTGCTCTTGCTGATGATGTCATTGCCCTTGCAAATGTGCTTCCAAGAATGAATTATCCCACTGTGGTCATCACATTTACCCAGAAATCTCTTTCATCAAACCTTGATACAGTTGGCGTTGATCTTGGAACTGCAGAACAGACTGTTGTGCAGTTCCTGACTGAAAAAGGATTCAGGCTGGCAGAACCATCGGCTCTGGAGGCTGAAAAGCTGAGACAGATGGCTATCAGCGCCGCTACAGGCAACACCCTTGGTCAGGCGCTGGAATCAGCGTCTCATATTGCCCAGGTAATGGTGACAGGCCAGGTAGTGATGCAGGATAACGGGGCATCTCCGTACAATGAGCGTATGCATTCCTACGGAGCTGTGCTTACTGCCAAGATATTTGAAACAGTCACAGGAAGGATGATAGGCAGTGTGATGGCCGACGCCAATATACCTGGCATCAGCTTCACGCAAGGCGCTTCCAAGGCTGCCCAGGAGGCTGCAAAAAAGGTATCACAGGAAATTTCCTCCAAAATAGTAAAGGGCTGGCTCAATGCCTGTTACAACGAACATGACGTAACGCTGATCGTGGAAAATATCAGTTTTGAGGCCCTTGGCGAATTACAATCCCAACTTGCATCCATACCTGGCATCAACAGGGTAAACCGCAAGGGATTTTTAAAGGGCAGAGCGGAGATCGTGATCGGATGGAGGGACTGCGACAGCCAGAAGCTTGCAGACAAACTCATGAGTGCAAACAAAAAGATGACCATTCAGGAGGTACAGGGAAATGCAATCAGAGTCAGCTATGCCAAAAAGATATAGTCTTGTCCTGCCGTGCCTGTTTCTGTTATCAGTGTTCGTTTTGTCAGTGGCATTTGCCGGCATGCAGAATCAATCCTATAGCGCCAATCAATATATAATCGAAGACCTATATGCCTATCACAACAAGGATAACAATACGCTGATCGTCTCAGGAGTAATCAAAAACAACAGTTATTCCTCTGTCGCTGGCGAGGTCAATGTCTATTTAATGGAAAAAACAGGCAATTTAGCCCACGCATTCAAGGGTGATGTCAATAAAGGGCATCCATTTTCCCATGGGGCCAAAGGCTTTTTTGAAGTGGTAATCAATATAGGCAATATGCCACCGCTTCAGAATGTAAACATAGAGTTTATACCTCTTCATTAAATGACTGACTCTGAAAAACAAATAGACCAATGGGTTCAGGTGGATGTCGCTGTGCCTAAAAATCAGGCTGAGACAGCAGCATATCTTCTTTCTGAAGAGTTTGGCACAGGTGTTCAGGAACTATCCTCAGCAGTTTGCCAGGATGATTCATTGCAGAACAACGAGGTCTGCCTGCGTATTTTTTTGAAGAATACGTCTGAACCAGCTTGTCTGAAAGACACGATCACACGAATACTTCTGCCCTGGGATGAGCATTTTTCTGCCGCCTCTATTGTTATTTCTACCACCCCGGATGAAGACTGGAACTCCAACTGGAAAGCTCACTTCAAGCCCATCAAAGTTGCTTCGAGGTTTATCATAGCCCCAAGCTGGGAGCCTATTCCTGACACTGAAGGCAGGATTGTGATAAGGATTGACCCTGGTCAGGCATTTGGCACTGGCACCCATGCCACAACCCAGATGGCGCTTGAGGCGATGGAGAAAATATGGACTGTAAGGCAAGATAATGGGCTTTCACTGAATCGCATACTGGATTTAGGGGCAGGCACTGGCATCCTGGGCATTGCAGCAGCAAGGCTGATGTGCGACGCCAGCGTCGTATGCGCTGACATAGACCCTCTTGCTGTGGAGGCGTGCCAGCAAAATGCAGCTCTGAATGATGTAAGGCTTGAGGTAATCGAAGGCAGCATAGATCAGGCCAATGGCGATTTCGATATCATCCTTGCAAATCTCGACAAAAACACTTTTCTCCTCCTTGCTGACAAAATCACTGAGAAGATACATGCCGGCGCGACCCTTATTCTTTCAGGAATCCTTGTGGTACAGATGGAACAGGTGACAAATGAACTCAGCAAAAGAGGTCTGTGCCTGACAGAGGTCATCGAGGATCGGGAGCAGGAGTGGGCTTGTTTGACGATTCACAGTAACGACCATTAATAATATCAAAACTTTCATGTCCTTCCCGCGTTTCTTTCTTGAAGATGCCACGGGCCTGAAACCAGGCTCAACCGTCGAACTTTCTGAACAGGAAGGCTCTCATCTTAAAACAGTGCTTCGCATCAAGCCAGAAGAAACAGTTGAACTGGTAAACGGAAATGGCTTTCTGGCTTCAGCAAGGGTTTCAGGCTTCACCAAACGCTCTGTGCTGCTTTATATAACCTCAGTTGCACAGATGGAAGATGACAGACTTCCTGTAACCCTGATTGTCTCAATGTTAAAAGCCGAACGCATGGACTGGCTTGTGGAAAAAGCGACGGAATTAGGCCCACTGGCTATCCTTCCTGTCATCACAGAAAGAAGTGTAAGGCCATCACACAACACCAGGGAAATGTCAAGGCTTAAACGATGGAGCGCTATTGCATGCCAGACTTTAAAACAATGCAAAGGCGTCTATCTGCCACTGATTGATCA
This sequence comes from Desulfobulbus propionicus, assembly GCA_020722285.1. Classification (GTDB taxonomy): domain Bacteria; phylum Desulfobacterota; class Dissulfuribacteria; order Dissulfuribacterales; family DYLC01; genus DYLC01. The sequence continues at coordinate 7,627 of DYLC01000063.1, forward strand.
CCCGATTCCACTAACCGATGCAGTCAAAAAAACACTTGGATGCAAAGGATTTATGTTAAATGAGATGGAAAAAAAATCTTTTTTGAACTCAAGCTGTGTTACATCTGGATCGTCTTCCATGTTTTCGCTCTGCATCGGACCTGAAGGCGCATTCACCCCTCAAGAAAGCAGGATGCTGTTAGAAGCTGAGTTTGAATCTGTTTCCCTTGGAAGACGCATTCTGAGGGCGGAAACAGCTGCCATCGCAGCCCTTGGCGTCATGTCCTCAATACTGAACGCAACAAGGACCCTGTTTTGATGACTACAAGATTGAGTAACGCCCATGCAGTAATACTGGCAGGAGGCACCGGCACAAGACTCTGGCCGTGGAGCAGGTCAGAATTACCAAAACAGTTCCTGTCTTTTATGGGCGACGATACCATGCTCAAAAAAACCTATAAAAGACTTTTAAAAATATTTCCAGCCCGGAACATCTGGGTTGTGGCCAAGCCAGCCTACAAACATATTGTTTTATCCCAATTACGTGGAATCAATCCGGACAGACTGCTGCTTGAACCTGCGCCAAAAGGCACTGCGGCAGCGATTGTATGGGCATGCTCATGTATCCAATGCCTGTATCCAGATGCTACTGTTGCCACATTCCCATCTGATCATTTCATTTCAGGAGAAGACGCCTTTTCCTCATGTATTGAGCAAGGCATTGATTGGGCTGCAACACACCCTCATATAGTCATGTTTGGAATACAGCCAACAAGACCAGAGTCCGGCTATGGTTATATCCAGACAGTTCCTCAGACAAATAACACACTTGAACAGATGAACATTTTTCCGGTCAAAGCCTTTCATGAAAAACCTGATCAGGAAACAGCTAAAAAATACATTACAGATAAAGATTACCTCTGGAACAGCGGCATATTTGCCTTTTCCTGCATGACACTGCTTCAGATTATTCATCAGCTTGATCCTACCTGGACAGATATCTGCAAGGAATTGGCTTATCACACTTCATCTGACGAACTAAACATCCAGAAAATTCTTTACACAAAACTGCCTGACACCTCCTTTGACAAAGAGGTTTTGGAAAAACTGGCAGAGCTGGATCAGCAAACAGGTGACTACAAACTTGTCACAGTAAGGGCTCACACCTTTAGCTGGTATGATGTCGGTGTTTGGGAATCTTACTATGAACTTTCAGAAAAAGACGCTGCTGCAAATGTCCTCAAAGGAGATCGCACCCTTGCCATTGATTGCAAGGACAGTTTGGTAATAGGAGATGAAGGCATGGCAGTTGCCGCAATCGGCCTGAACAACGTGGTGGTGGTTACCTGTGCAGATGCAGTGCTTGTCTGTAATAAAGACAGCCTTGGGAAGATTAGAGATGTTGTTGCAAAACTAAAACTAAAAGGATTTGATGATTACACATAAAGGAATGTCCCAAAAATTAAAATTTTGTTCAAGATAAGGAGCGAGGATGCGGCAAGCTAAAGCTTGCGAACGAAAAGGCAATTTTTGGAATCTCCCTCTAAACAGTATGGAGCTGGCACGTGTTTGATTTGACGGGCTTTGGCGCCCTAAATCTGGATATTATCTATGAAATTGATGAGATAACCGCGCTTCACAGGCACGGCATTTATCTGACTCCAGGCCACGAGACAATCGGCAGAAGGGATGAGCTTGCAAGGCTTGTATCCATCCTCAATGACGAGGCAAGGCTTATATCAAAATGCGGCGGAGGCTCTGCAGCCAATACCACAGTCTGCCTTGCAAACCTTGGCTTCAAAACAGCATTTGCCGGCATTGCTGGCATGGACGCAGACGGAGATAAAATCCTGAACTCCATGCACCAGGTTGATCTTACCAAAGTGGTCAGAAACGGAAAATCCGGCGTATGCCTTGTTGTGATCGACAAAGGTTTAAGGGACAGGGCCATGTGTGTTTTCCCACCGCAAACAGACGCCAAGACATGGGACATGCTGAAGATACCGGACTCAAAGTTTCTCCATTTTTCATCCCTTGCCCTTAAAAACGCTCCAGCCATACAAATGAAACTCCTTTCCACAACAAGATCGGATTTTATTTTCAGCTTTGATCCTGGTGAAATTTACTGTAGCAAAGGACTTGATTTTTTTCTTGAACTTGTAAAAAGGGCTGACCTCCTTTTCCTTACTGAAGCTGAACTTCAAATGTTATACTCATCAGAATCATCTTCAACCACCACTGATATGATGATAATGAAGGTGTTTAATCTGTTAAGACGCAATGGCAACTATCTGGGACTCAATTCATTTCCAATTCTGGTCCTCAAACAAGGAAAAAACGGCGCAACAATCTTTTATGACAGTAATTTCGACAAAAACTTTCATGTGCCTGCGCTTGAAGTTAAAGACGTCGTGGATACAACCGGCGCAGGCGATGCATTTGATGCAGGTTTTTTAAGTGGTATTTTCAAAGGAAAAAGCCTGAAAGATGCAGCCACTGATGGCATTGTGATTGCGACAAAGTCCATCAGCGCCTTTGGTCGCAGTTGGCTGGAAAGATCAACAACATTTGATTTTTAGCAACATCCAAAAGTTGCCATCTTTTCAGATCATCTTACAAGATGGAAGTTCCCAAAACACAATCAGTTTCCAGCTTCATCTATTTGCCCTGTTTTTTTACATTGCCTGTATGTAAATTTTTTTTGGCTCAGTTTTTGCTTTTTTTCTTGATATCCCCTGAATTATCTTCCTCAGACGTGACAATCTGAAAAAAAAGGAGATGAAATGAGCATAAACACAGACAACTTTATAACAGGAACAGTAAAATATACCTTAAATGGCGACACTACAAGGCGCTTGGATGATACAGAGATAACAAGTCAATTTCATGACACTCTGCAAAATAAAACACAAACGCCTTCAAACAAAGGCGCTACGCCAAGACAATCCAACTTGATTATCAAAAATATTTCGCTCGGCTTCAAACCTATTGATAGTAATTTTTCAAAATATGCCTCGACACCTTTGATAAGAGATATCAGGAAAGAAACAGGTAGCGCTTTTCAGGCAGGTGCTGTTCAAAATAATTTAAAAAAACTTAATGGATATATGGATGTTCAAAGGGTTTCTGCCCACAAAAACTCCTCCAGGCAGCTTGGGTATGTTTCAGCCATGTTTGAATCTGGAACTAAAGGCATTGAGGCCATTGGCTACGATTCAGGAGGAGGCACCTGTTATGGAACCTATCAGATCTCGTCCAAACAAGGCACAATGAGAGAATTTATTGACTGGCTCAAGGAACACGAACCTTCCTGGGCTTCGAGACTTGAGGCTTCTGGCCCAGCCAACACGGGAGGAACTGAAGGACAAATGCCAACTATCTGGAAGACTATTGCCAGAGAGGATGCTGAAAAATTTGCAGCGCTTCAGCAAGAATTTATCAACCAAAACTTTTATGAACCAGCAGTTCAAAGAATAAAGGAATCCACAGGCGTTGACATCTCAACAAAAAGCAGGGCGTTAAGAGAAACTCTTTTCAGCACGGCGGTTCAACATGGAGTAGGTGGGGCAGAAAAGATATTCCACAGCAGCATCAGTCGTCTTCCAAAAAAAGAGCTTTCTGATGAGTCTAAAATCATTGCGTCTGTTTATGTAAACAGGTTCAAATCATATAATTTCTCAGATAGGCGTATGCAAGCCTCCCTCCAGGACCGCATGGCAAAGGAATGCAACATTGTGCTGGCAAGGCTTAAGAGAGAACCCACAGAAAGCTATCTTGCATAGGATTCCAAGTGGCATCAATATTGTTACAATTTTGGGGAGTATTATAGTGAAAGCCCTTCGATCTCTTTGCCGACACCTGGCAGAGCAAGCGCCTGTTTCACCACATACATATCGCCTGTAAAACTGCCTTCCAAGTAACTTAACTTATTGAAATTGCGTATTTTTGATTTTCACCGGCAATTGTGCAAAAATAGTCAAAAGTTACTTTATGATAAATCCCCGCCATGGGTGGAGTGAGTTGCTTACTTGGAGAACACAATCCAAAGCACGGATGCAACAAGCGACAATTTGGCAGAGAAAACTCACAGCGCGAACCCGCTTTCGGGGCTGAATCCCCTGGGGCGGGGCAACGCCCCCGCCCGTCCGCTGCACGCGGTGTTAGGCAACCTGCCCGCTGACCAGAACCTTTGCTGAAAAAAGACGACACCGC
>DYLC01000064.1 GCA_020722285.1 Desulfobulbus propionicus
AAAGAAGCGCCGGGAGGGGATAAAATAAAAGTGGCCTCAACGTCAACCACCACATGTCTCACGTTTCTTTACCTAATAAAATCTGATAGCGTCACAAAAAGTCGCCGTGATCGCTCAATTCCTTCATAGGCTTGCTTTTTTTACCCAATCCACGTTTTTTAACTTGTTTTGACCATGAAAGGTTCTTAATATGTTGCCAGACAAGGCTATGTAGCAAGTCAGGCTCACGCTTCATCGTCTTTCTGATTTTTTCTTTCCATACATGTCTATCTTAACGGAAAAACAAATTTTTTAGAATATGCCTTTAGCCCGGATATCTGCCTCTGTGATAGGGAAAATTGCACAAAAGATTGCAGCTTTTTTGCTGATATTCTTTCTGACGTTCTACATCTGCCTACCGGATGTCAACGGCCAGACAAATGCGTCTATCACACGCCTTTCTGTCAGCAAAAATTCATCTTTTCTGCTTGCCTACTTTCAGATACAGGATGGTGTCACAGCAGAGGTTTCACAGGCCCTTAACTCAGGTGTGGCTGTGCGTTTTACCTACCTTATAGAGCTCTCGGAACCAAAAATGTTCATGGATACCACAGTAGCGCAAATTGATATCTCAAGAACAGTCAGTTATGACTCCCTGAGACAGGAATACCTTGTGTATCTCGGCACTGACCAACCAAGGGCAATCAGCGTAAGGGGGAGTGAAGAGATGGAAAAACTGGTTTTTCAGTTAAATGCTATCAGGATAGCGCCTATAGGCATCTTAAAAAAAGGCGTCGATTACAGGCTGAAAGCCAGGGCAAAAGTGGAAAAAGTGGACATGAGACTTCCGTTCAGCAATATACTTGAGACATTTTCGAGATGGGGCTATCAAACTGATTGGCATGAAACCTCATTCAAATACTGAAGAAGACAGGCAGAGGAGAAAACGAGAGTTTTTTCTCATTGTTTTCTGTCTCATTGTAATAGCAGCGCTGGCGAGATTTGAATATCATCTTGCCCACGAAAAAGGGCCTCTTTCAACCAACGCCTATATCGCTGTATTCATTCTTCTGAACTTCAATATCATACTTGTCCTGCTGGTAGGCTATCTTACCATCAGAAACATCGTCAAGATTCTATTCGAGGATCAGACAAAATTTCTTGGAGCAAGGCTCCGAAGCAAACTAACGCTTGCCTTTATCTTTATGGCCCTCGTGCCCACCATGTTTCTTTTTCTGGTATCATGGCAGTTTCTGAAGGCAAGCCTGTCATTCTGGTTTGACGTGCGCATTGCCCAGTCCATGGAAGGGGCAATTCATATAGGACAGATGTACTATGATGAACGCCTCGATCTGCTGAAAAAAAACCTGCGACAAACCACTAATCTTATCACAATTAAATGTATCCATGCAGGAAAGCTTGACCTGACCTGTATTGAAGAGAACCTGACTGACTCCGAATGGATGCCTGTTGCCAGCGTTCTTCAGCACACCCAGTGTTTTTCTGTTCACAGCGTCGAAATATTTCTGAACAATCAACGTATTTTTTTAAAAAAACAGCTCCCACTTGTGGACAATCCGCCACCTCTGCCGGATCAGGTCATGACAAGGGCTACAGACACCAATGAGGTGATAATACACAGCGACGAAGACAGGAACAACTCGCTGACCAGGGCTGTTTACTGCATAAAGAAAGATAGCTCACAGGCACAGGAGAAACCTTTTGCAGATGCAGCAAACAGGATGGATTTTCAGGGCCACACCCAGGAAAGACGGCTTTACCCTGATGCCGAACTGCCCGTAATCGTGGCAGTAGGCTATCTCATGCCCCATGATATCAATCACACACTGCATCTCATAAGGGTAGGCTATGAAGACTATGAACAGTTTTTAAGCTATAAAACGCCTATTGCCATGTCTGCCCTGATAGCCCTTTTTCTTGTCACCCTTACCATTGTTTTCGTGGCTGTATGGTTTGGGATGCGCATGGCAAAGGGGATCACCGAGCCTGTCCAGATGCTTGCTGATGCTACACACAAGATCGCACAGGGAGACCTTGAGTTCAGCCTTGAACCGGCTGGCAGAGACGAATTAAGCGCACTTGTTCGCGCCTTCAATGTCATGACAAAGGATCTGAAAGAGGCGAAAAATAAGGTCGAGAAATCCTCTCTTGAACTTCTCCACACCAATTCTGAGCTTGAAAGTCGAAGACAACACATGGAGACCATCCTGCAAAACATAACAACGGGGGTAATCTCGCTGGACAGAAAGGGCAGGATAACCACTATCAATAGGGCGGCAGAGGAGATACTTGGCCTTGAGTCTGCCAGCATAATTGGAAAAACCTATACTGAAATCCTCGGGAAGGAACAGCAGGAGGAGTTTGAGGGCATAAAAAATGAACTTTTTCACCCTGTAAAAACGACTGTTCAAAGAACCATGCGAATCGCAGTAGGAGGCAGATTAAAGTCCCTTTTTGTCAGCTTCACACTGCTCAAAGACAGGGACGCAGTGGTTCATGGTCTGGTTATAGTCTTTGACGATCTGACCGAACTTGAAAGGGCGGAAAGAATGGCAGCCTGGCGAGAGGTTGCCAGACGCATTGCGCATGAGGTGAAAAATCCCCTCACTCCAATCCAGCTCTGTGCCCAGCGTCTTAGGAGAAGGCATCTGGACAGCCTTGATGACGATGCCAGGAGGGTGTTTGACTCCTGCACAAATACGATAATAGACCAGGTGGATGGCCTTAAAAAACTGGTCAATGAATTTTCCACCTTTGCCCGTATGCCCGCCCTTGACATAAAACTTTCTGATCTGGAAAAGACAACCAGTGATGTGCTTGAAATGTATGCAGAGATCAACCCAAAGATTAAATTTGAGCTAAAAGCTCAACCTCAACTGCCTCAGATACTCTGCGATCCCGAACAGATAAAACGAGCGCTCATAAATCTTGTTGACAATGCTGTAAGCTCCATGCCAAGCGGCGGCGTCCTTGAAATCACTATAAGCGCTGGACAGGAAGGGATGAGGCTATCAGTGGCAGATACAGGTGCAGGTATTGCCGGAGAGGACAAGGACAGAATATTTGAGCCCTATTTCACAAGAAAGCCAAGCGGCACTGGCCTTGGACTGGCTATTGTAAAGTCTATTGTAGATGAACACCACGGCAGCATTACAGTCACGGACAACACCCCTGCCGGAACTGTTTTTACGATTATTCTACCAATGCAGGTTGCAAGCATCTAAGACAGATGGCGTCGCAAAAAGTCGCCAACGACCCAACTGATAGGATGTTCAAAAAAAATAAAAGGAAAAAACATGACACAAAACAAATACGGCTGTGAAAATGTACGATGGGATCTATCTGCGCTTTACAGTTCCATTAACTGCCCTGAACTGGAAGCTGACATGAAGACATGCGAGTCTGAGGCGTTGCAGATATCTGACACATGCAGAGGCAAAGTTTCAGAACTGGATGTCAACGGGCTTTATGAACTGATTGTGCGCATGGAGAACGTCTCAGAGAGGCTTGGCAAGATCAACAGTTTCGCAGAACTTAACTTTGCGACACAGGTCACTGCCCCGGAGGCAGGGGCATTCCTTCAAAAAATCTCGGAGTTTTCAAGCTCTGTATCCAGAGAACTGCTATTTTTTGATATTGAATGGACCAAAGTCCCTGATCCGCAGGCAGACGCGCTCATTTCAGACAGCAGACTTGCCCGCTATCGCCATTTTCTGTCTTCACTCAGAAGATACAAGCCTCATCTGCTCACAGAGGCAGAGGAGCGAATCCTCGTAGAGTTTAACCCTGTGGGGACTGATTCATGGAACAAACTGTTTGAAAAGCTCCTTGCAGACCAGCGATATGGCCAGAATGGCCGCACCCAGGAAGAACTGCTCTCTGACCTCTACAATCCAGCCAGAGAAATCAGACAAAAGGCAGCCTCGGACCTGACCAATGGGCTGAAAGCAAACGGCCTTGTCCTGACCCATGTTTTCAACACCATCCTTGCGACCAAGATGATAGATGACAGGTTGAGACAATACCCGGGGTGGTTAAGCTCGATGAACCTTCACAACGAGCTTGAAGACAGCATTGTCAACACATTGACAGAAACTGTAATCTCTCGCTATGACATGGTGAAGCGATACTACAGGCTCAAACAAAAACTTCTCGGCCTTGACAGGCTTTACGACTACGACAGATATGCCCCTGTCAAAGGCCTGCCAACAGACAAAATAGACTGGCTTACCTGCAAAGAACAGGTACTTTCCGCATTCGGAAGATTTTCAGGGGAGATGTCCGGGATTGCAGCGCATTTTTTTGATGAAAACTGGATAGATGCCCCTGTGGTTCCAGGCAAGACAGGCGGGGCGTTTGCACATCCTTGTGTGCCATCAGCGCATCCATATATCCTCGTAAACTACACAGGAGACACCAGGGATGTTGAAACAGTAGCCCATGAACTTGGCCATGGCGTACATCAAGCGCTTGCAGCACAACAGGGCTATTTTGAAAGCCACACGCCCTTAACCTTTGCTGAAACAGCCTCAGTTTTTGCAGAAATGCTTGTCTTTCAGTCCCTGCTTGAAACAGTCAAAGAACCAGAAGCCAGACTTGCCATGCTCTGTTCAAAGATCGAATCCATCTTCGCAACAGTCTTCAGACAGATAGCCATGAATCAGTTCGAGGACTCCCTTCACACTCTCAGACGGGAAAAAGGGGAACTCTCGCAGGAGGAAATAACAAGCCAATGGCTTGCCACGCAGAATGCCATGTTCCAGGGGAGTGTTGACCTGACCGATGATTACGGTATCTGGTGGTCATATATAGGCCATTTTCTGCATGCCCCAGGCTATGTCTATGCATACGCCTTCGGTGAGCTTCTTGTGCTTTCGCTCTATGACATATACAGAAATGGCTTTCCTGAATTTGAACAAAGATACCTGGAACTTTTGGGCGCAGGTGGCTCAAGAACCCCAACTCAACTCATGGAGCCATTTGGAATAGACCTTAACTCAAAAAAATTCTGGGAAAATGGTCTGAACTATATTGAAAAAATGATAGCTGAGGCAGAGAAGCTGGCAGGTTAACGACCAAGCTGAGTTGCGGCGGCCACTGAACTTGCTGCTTGGATGTCAGATTATCCATGGATAGTTACGCGACTTTTTGCGACGCCATCAACTACTTACAAACTCCTCTTCAAGCTCTGATATCCGCCTGTCATAGTCGGCGCGGCTTATGGCTGCGCCTTTCATGCCTCCTCGCAGGTTGATCTCGCTCAGATATGTGGTACTGCCTGATGTCACCATCAGATCAATGTGGGCATAGGGATATCCGCCTCTCTGCATGACCTCTCTGCAAAGCTCAAACTGTTGGACGGAAAGCTCATAGACCCCGCTTTGACCGCCAAAAAAGAGGTTATTTCTGAGGGTATAGGGATTTTTGCGCCAGTATGCCTCTATGTAACCGCCAAGGATCACTACTCTGACGTCAAGCACGTCAGGAACAAAGGGTTGCAGCACAAAGGGATAGGCCAGAGAACCAAAACATGCCTGATTGTAGGCATCTTCTATGGTTTGCCAGATGTGTATGCCAAGACCACAATTCAAACGGTTCTGCTTTGTAACCACCTGCCCTACGCCGTGCCTGCCATAGGTGGTTATCATCTCAACAAAATCATGTCTGTCCCTGATGACAGATGTCAGAGGCACCATGTACTGCCTGAGAATGGAGGCCTGAAGACACTTTGACCTGCTCGTCAACTGAGACAGGGCAGATGGGAAAAGCCGGATTCCTCTTTCCGACAAGTCAAGAAAGAGAAACTCCTCGGTAGGTTTTATATTCAACAGCCCTACGACCTTATCCTCAGGGCCAAGGCTGTCATAGCATTCTCTGAAACTGACATTATTGCGTATTATCACAAAAAACACCCCTAAAAAAGCATCTCTATGAATTTATCGCGGAAATTGGTCAAATCCGCCTTGCATTCCCCACAGAACAACTTGACTTCACCCTGAATATGCGATTCGTCTGACTGGGCTGTAAAACTGCCATCAGGATTCTGAAGATAACGGGTGGTAATGGTTACATCCTCGGCCTGTTCAAGAAAATAGCGGTCATTTCCACAGTGAGGACAACAAAGCCTCATTGCTGGTTGAGGTGTTGGCATGGAAAACAACATCGTTTGTTTTTTATTTTTGCCTTTTACACTTTTTTTAAGGTTCATGTGTTATCACACCTTGATTATATGGTTTAATTGAACAATAATTCCCCTGGCATCAGATGGCAAGACAACATCTATCGGGAAGTTCCAGAAATTGTTCCCGAACGCAATTTCTGATTTCCTGAAATTTTCTGTATCTGACGACATCATTTTACTATATTTTAATTTTATAAATAGAGGAGACTTTTTTTTATGTTCTATCGTCCATCAACTTCCAACGAGACGGCTCTAAACGACATCCTGAAACGTTTTATTGCCAAAGACCCTGCTATCTGGAGTGATTCTCCGGAAATACAGGACAAAATTAAATTACGCCTTGGCTGGTTGGATGTCCTGCCTCTTATGGAAAAACACAAAGATGAGCTCAAGATGCTCGCAAATGAAATAAAGGCCCGCAAGATACAACAGGTCATACTGCTTGGCATGGGCGGCTCAAGCCTATGCGCCCATGTGCTGGCGCAGGTATTTGGTCCTGGCCAAGGCAGCCCTGCGCTCATAGCGCTTGACACCACAGACCCGGACGAGATCGAAAAAATAATTGAATCAGGCATTGATGATACACTTTTTATCCTGGCAAGCAAATCAGGCAGCACACTTGAGCCAAATGCCCAGTTTGCATATTTCTGGTCAAAAATTGCAGCCAGAACAGATAAGCCAGGAGAATTTTTCATTGCAATTACAGACCCAGGCACTTCACTTGAAAAAACAGCAAGAGAAAAGGGCTTCTGGAAAGTTTTTCTCAACCCTGCTGACATCGGAGGCAGAAACTCCGCCCTCTCCTTTTTCGGGCTTGTACCGGCTGCAATCCTTGGACTTGACATAGACCTCATAGTTGCATCAGCTAAAAAAACTATCACAGCCTGTCTTGCAGACTCAAACTGGCTCAGCAACCCAGGAGCGAGACTGACTAATTTCCTGGCTGAATACACAGTGCAGAACAGGGACAAACTGACTATCATGGCAGACGACAAGATAAAACCCTTTGGCCTCTGGCTTGAGCAGCTTATTGCTGAAAGCACTGGCAAGGAAACCAGAGGGATTGTGCCGATCATAGGCGAATCAACAGGCATACCAGGATTTTACGGAGCTGAACGCATTTTTGTATATCTCCGCCTCAAAGATACAGAAGAAGCGCAATCCTTTGATGCCTTTTTCAGAGAGCTCAGAGATGCTGATTTTCCATGTTACGAGATAGTGCTGGATGACATCTATGATCTGTGGGGTCAGTTCTTTTTATGGGAAATGGCGACAGCGCTTTCCTCCCACTTTCTCGCAGTAAATCCATTTGATGAGCCTGATGTGGCCCTTGCAAAGCAAAAAACAGCCTTGGCCATGGAAACATTCAAGGCGCAGGGTGGCTTCCAGATAGAGTTTATTGTTGATCAGACCAGTCAATTCCAGTTCCGCTCTTCCGAGATAGCCAGCGCCAGAATGAAGGGCCTTTCAAGGAGCATCAGGGACATGCTTCAAATCGTGCCGACATGGGGCTTTGTGGGCTTTCTTCCATATCTTCCTTATGATCCTGAGGTTGATGAGATTATCAGCGAGATGAGACACCTGACCCGCCAGGAACGAGGTTGCGCCACAACCATAGGTTATGGGCCACGCTACCTGCACTCTACCGGCCAGCTCCACAAGGGAGGCCCGATGAACTCTGCATTCTTCATCTTTACAAGAAAAAAAGCCAAAGAATACGAGGAAATACCAGGCATCGGATGTTCTTTCTGGCATTTGCAGTTTGCGCAGGCCTGTGGAGACTTTGATGCACTGAGCGAGTTGCACCGCAGGGTAATCCACCTGCACCTTGCATCAGACTACAAAACCGCCCTGAGAGGTTTTAGCAAGCTGTTTATAAGGGCAATAAAACTTTGATGGCGACGCAAAAAATCGCCAACTGCCCAACTACTGCTATATTGCGCTGAATCCTTCGTCTTTTCGACGTACAGGAAGCACGCCACATTTCTCAGGGTTGGCGCGCCTTGCATTTGACGATTTTTGCTTAGCCATCGCGCATGACGACTTTTTACAATACTATCAACTTTAATGCACGAACCTATCTATAGAAAAATTATCATCGTAGCCTTGCTGCTTACTGGTCTTATTGCAGGCAGCACTATCAGTTATATTGTGATTGAAGGATGGAGCTTTTTTGACGCCCTTTACATGACCATTATTTCTGTAGCCACAGTTGGCTACGGTGAGATTCACAACTTATCAACGGCAGGCAGGATTGTAACCATGGTGATCCTGGTGCTGGGCGTAGGTATTTTTGGCTATGCCATCAATATTCTGACTGCCGCAACAGTGGAAGGACATCTAAAAGAGTACTGGTATAGAAAAAAAATGCAGAAAAACATCTCAAAACTAAAAGGTCATTACATAATATGTGGATATGGCAGGATCGGCAAGACTATCAATGAGATGTTGCAGGATAAAGGGTATCAGACTGTCATACTTGAAAATCATCAGCCAACCTATGAGACACTGAAACAGCAGGGACAATTGCATCTGTATGGCGACGCCACACAGGAGGACACCTTGCTTGCGGCTGGGCTTAAAAATGCAAAAGGAATTGTATGCGTCCTGCAATCTGACCCTGACAACGTCTATATTACCTTGACAGCCAGGGGAATAAATCCTCCCATCATGATTATAGCCCGCGCAAGCGATAAAAAGGCGGAGAAACGCCTCCTGCAGGCTGGAGCGACAAAGGTTATCTCTCCCTACGAAATTGGAGCCAAACGCATGGCACTTGCCATACTCAAACCCACTGTCATAGACTTTCTTGACCTTGCCATGCATTCGCCGGAACTCGACCTCAACATTGAACAGGTTGAAATCGCGCCTCAATCCCAATTGGACGGCGTCAGCATGATAGCGGCAAATCTCAGACAAAAGACCGGCGTTACAGTGTTGGCTATCCACAAAATTGCGCAGCAGATGATGATCTCACCACGACCTGAGCACACCCTGACATCCGGAGATGTGCTGGTTGTCATGGGCACAGAAGAAAACCTCAACAAATTCAAAACAATGGCGTACTGAAAAGGAGAATACTATGTTTATGGCAAAAACACATAAATGGTATCTGGAAAGGATCGTATGGCTTGTGGCAGGATGCGTTGTCCTGACCGGCACACTGCTTGGCTTCTTTGTACATAAATACTGGCTTTTTCTACCTATGCTTGCAGGTTGCAACATGATTATCTTTGCAACCACTGGCTTTTGTCCCCTTGCCATCATTCTCGACAAGGCAGGGGTGCGCTCCATCACTGAGCAATGCGATGTGAAGCGCAGTCAATGACGCCGGACTCTGTGATGATATAATCCATCCTCTGATCGTGAACTTCAATCTCAAGCTTATCAACTACTTGCGCATCAAATGCCAGGGCAATTTTCACAGCTTCAGGCGACATCTCCGCAATAAAACGATCATAATAGCCTCCACCATATCCATATCTTGCCCCTGAGCTATCAAAAACAGCTCCAGGGGCTATGATGGCATCTATATCCACAGGCATTACCTCATGCGGTGACATATTATGGAGAAAATGACCTACTGACTGTTGTGTTAAAGCATCTGGTAACATAACCGGCTCAAGAATGCCAAATGCACCTGGCGCCAGGTCATGCTCAAAATCAGATATCCTCCAGGCTGACATGACACCTGAGTCATGCACCTTTGGAATAGCTGTAAACTGGCCTTCCAACAGCCTTTTTTTGATAAAAGAGTGTGTTGAGACCTCGCTTCTGAATGAAACATAAATGAAAGGCCTTTGAAATGACATGGAAAAAAACATATCTGCAAGACAAGAGAGGATAGCCCCTTCCGCCTTTTCCCTGTAAGAAACAGATAGTTGATCTCGGACGAGAAGTATTTTTTTTCTGAGATTTTTTTTTAAAGAAAGGGACAATGGAAAACCATTCAGTGAAGGGATGCACCCAAAAAAGGGCACCCAAAAAGGTCACCCAAAAAGGTCACTTTATTCTGGAGTAAGATGTCGCAATACAGGAAAACTCTTTGGCTTCAGGCCTTCGCCAGACAGGTCTTAATTGCTCATCTCTCAAGACCTCTATCCTGCCTGCATGTTCCAGAAAAATCTGCCGGGCAACAATGCACAATGATCCGTCCTTGCGATAGGACTTGGACCCGATTACATCCACAAAACTGCTTTGCTTAGGCCACAACCGCTTCTTGTTAACGTACCATTCCGGAGCAGTAATCACCTTGTAGTCCCTTGCGCCTGATTTTACAAAAATACACTTAAGACCGGTTTCTTCATCAGTGAAGAAAGAAATCACCCTGCCCTTCATTCTGATCTCTGTATTTTCGTCATAACCATAGGACTGAATTTCCTCAGCCAAAACTGAACTGGAAGTCAGCACAAGGGCAGCAGCCACACAGCTTACTTTACACAAAGACTTTATGTTCGTTATCAAAATATCACGTAAAAACAAACAACCTCTCCTTGATACAAGTTCGCTAAATTTTACTTTCTTCTATCAAGCAAGTTATGCGCCATTTTCATCATTACTTCATACTATTATTGCCTCAGGGTCAAAAATCAATCTAAACATAAAATCTGCACAATGTAAGTGCAAAAAATGCAATATGCATCTTTTGCACTGCATGATACATGCATTTTTTGCACTATAAAAAAGTGCAGAAATTAGAAATTTTCGATGGCAAAGGGTTAGAAATGCTTAATGCTTACGGGAAAAATAGCAATTTATAGGATTTCCCTACACAGATTCAATGAAGAAAAAATTGAAGGCCCAGGCAGTTTACTGCAAGGGCCTTCAGGGAGAGGAGGGTTGGGAGGAACAGGGAGTTTTGTTGTGCGTTATTTGTACTTATAATTAATGCAAAGTAAATGCCATTTTTTAGCAATAGGATATTTCAAATACTCAGAAAATTTCCAATGAGCAATAAGCAGATCTGGAGTACAAAAAAATGGTAACTATCCAGTATAATACCTAAAACGAACGAAAACCACCGTACTGTAACTATTCAGCAGTGCCCCAGATGCAAGG
>DYLC01000065.1 GCA_020722285.1 Desulfobulbus propionicus
CTTGGAAGTCCACGGACTGGACAAATGTCTTGATCACGGCATTGACGGCTTCAAAAATCATCGCACAACGGGCAAGAGCTTCATCCTCAGTATTATCATCATTCTTCTTGTCCATTAAATTCAATCCTGTAAATTTAAGCCCTGCAAGATCAAACGTAGCACCATCCAATGTCAAACGGGCTTCTCCATCAGGCATATTGATATGCAACGTGGCTTTCGCAATTTTTTTGCCTTGATTGCCTCTTTTACGCCGATTATGCATCCTCTTCAGCCTGCCTGTAGCCGTGGCTGAAGCTGCTGTCGTAGAGTCTAGAGAGAGAAAAGTCAGGCGCCTCTCCTATGGCCCTTCCAACCGCTATGATGGCTGTCCTTGAAACGCCCGCCCTGAGCGTTCTGTCTGCTATGTCATCAAGTGTTCCTCTGATGATCCTCTGTTCAGGCCAGCTTGCCTTTTCAACCACTGCGGCAGGGGTCTGGGCAGGGTAACCTCCTGCCAGAAGTTCCTCTACCACCTTCTCAATCATGGCCACGCTCAGGAGAACAACCATGCTGGCCTGGTGTGACGCAAGGCTGCGAAGGGCCTCTTTTTCAGGCACAGGCGTCCTTCCAGCCATCCTGGTGATGATTACTGTCTGCGACACATCAGGCAGGGTGAACTCTGCTGACAAAGCGGCGGCGGTAGCCATCACAGAGCTGACCCCAGGTATTACCCTGCATGGAATGCCAAGACTGTAAAGTCTTGCAAGCTGTTCCCTTATGGCGCCGTAGATAGATGGGTCTCCTGTGTGCAACCGCACGACCTTTTTGCCGTTGCGCCATGCCTGGCTAATGGCTGTAATCACCTCATCCAGTGTCATTGAGCTGGAATCCACCTTCCGGGCATGGATACCGTGCAACACGGCCTGAGGCACAAGACTTCCAGTGTAGATCACAAGGTCGGCCTCATCAAGAAGCCTCCTTCCCTTCACAGTGATCAGGTCAGGATCTCCAGGCCCTGCGCCTACAAAATAAACCGTATTGTCATCTGATTTCATGGAATTTATCCTGCCGTTTTTTGAACTTTGTGAAACCATTCTGAAAATAATGGGTGGTTCCAAAAATGATGGCCTTGTAAAAAGTCATCATACGTGATGGATAAACAAAAAGGAGCGCAAATCATGAGAAATGCGGCGTACTTCCTGTACGCCGCAAACAGGATGAAGCGTTTTATTGCAGATCAATATTTCCATTACGCCTCAAAAGTCATCCTCTTTTTGAGCTGATTCAATATTACCATGAAAGCGTTTACGCACCACAGATGCATTCGGATAGGAATACAGTTCCGACGGCAGGGCACTTTCTCCTCTAATAATAGGCAGGCTGTCAGCAACTGCACCTCCAACAGGAACTAAAAAAACAGCTATTTCAGTTGCATCGTGATCGAAACCTCCTGTGGTTATATCGACCGTAAATGTACCATCCGCGTTAATTGGAATGAAAGGGGCATTGAAGGCTGGTTTTGTCCACCATCCAGACCCGACCTTGATATAAACGGCGACAAGATGGCTATCAAAATCTGCATTGAAAACACGGCCTGCCAGAGGGTCGAAAGAGCCGTATTCCGGCACTGAAACAAGTTCAATCGCAGGTTGAGTGTATGCCGAACAGACCGATCTTGATAACCAGTAGGACAACAGGCCTGAATCGTAAATTACGCCGTCAGGGTAAATGTAATCCGGAGAAATCCCGAAATAATACCTGATATCAGCAAAATAGCGATAGGTATAGGCAGACCATGCCAGAGTGGACAAATCAACCATGGCAAAATAGCATGGGGAATTATTTTCCGCCAAATTAAACAGGCGACTGGTCCGAGGAGGCACATCAGAGAGGATACGCACCCAGTCCACATCAAAAAAATAGGTCTGATTATCCGCAGGATTAGAGGCTGGCATAAAAGAGGCGGAATATGCAGTGGTCCAGGCCTTCTCCGGGGCGTAAAAATTGAGATGAAAGGCCATGGCCTCACTGGGAATCAACGTGGCGGTTTCACGAATAAGTTGATTATTGACATACCAACAAAGACGATCCTGCCGCCATTCAATCCGATAGGTGTTAAATCGTGTGATGTCAAATTGAGACATGCCGTGAAATAATGCATGACCAGGGCCGAGTGATTCGCCGGCGTAAACGTTGGTCTGAACCTGATCCGGTCTGTTGATGAGCAGCTCAAAATCTATCTCATCATGGCTCATGAATGAAAAAAACCTGTAGAAAAACGCCCCGCCAACCAGCCCTTTGACAGGAGCGACCATACGGGCGCGTATTTCCGCTGTCAAACCACTGCCGGGCGATATCGTGCTTCGGGTGATGATCTCTGAGCCGAGAAAGGAATTTCCAGGCGGTTTAGCCCCGGGATCATAGGTATCCACCCTGAGATGGAGCAGGCCGTTTGAGACAGAAGGGTAGGAAGCCCGCATCTGCGTCCGGCCATTAAAGGATGCGCCTCCGGTCGGGTACATCCAGACCGACTCATCAATGCAGTCGCCGTTAAAATCATCAAAGAATTCTGTCTCTGCATACGCAGGAGAAATGCCTGGCAAAATAAAAAATAAAATAATCAATAGCAATATCATGTTGTTTTGTAACTATCCATAGCCTCAATTTTGTACATAGTTATTTATACTACACAATTTCTTAATGTGTGAAGCATGATGTCAATTTTCATGGTTATTACCCATTTCTACCATTGTTGACCTTGTTGTTTTTAGTTCTGCGGTGAGAATTTTTTTCTGTATGAATCACCTTCAGTTATCATGACATGATGAGCTTGATGGCTCAGTCTATCCATGTCTTCCTAATCTTGCCAGTTTTGACATCTTTCATCGGAAAAAATGAGGTAGATGAAACAGTGCTGTTTTGCGAGTTAAGCATCATAAATCAGTGCAGAAGCCTGCTGACCATTCGCAAAAATGACCTTGAATACCTGCTTAACCAGCCTATGTCAGACGGGCTTGTAAGCAGATTGGCAGGGCATATCGCCCGTTTTTCAATGGCCGGCATGGCTGTATCGAATAATTTTCTTGACTGATATATTGATTACAGTTATTCTTATAAAAAAACCTTTACAATAATTTAAATAGAGGGCTTTTTTATGCCTGACAAAACAAAATCAGATCAACGTCGCGTTCCCCGTTATCCTATTCACCTGAGGGTATTTTTCCCTAAACATGGGGTAATGGGCTATACTATTGACATCTCGAAAAACGGATGTTTCGTTGGTATCAAATCAGATCTTGGGGCAGAAGGCATGCTGGAAGAAATATTGATAGAACTGCCCATGATCGGGGTCTTGCCAGCCCTTGGTTATGTACAGCATGTAAACGAAGGCAAACATGGCATGGGAATACAGTTTGCGAGGATTCGTTTTTCAAAAGAGCAGTCCTCAGCCTTGGCTCTTTTTGACAGATTCTGTGATATATTCAAGGATATCGAGATATTGCGAGAAGAATATATGGAGATGCTTGAAAACAATTCCCTTAGTTTCTACGAGATCCCCAACCCGCCTGACTATGATGATCTGATGAAAATTTTTTCCATCAATGTCTGATAACTTCTTCTCAATATCTTACAGTTTTTAGAAATACACTATCCTTCAATAGCAATTATCTCAATTCCGTAGCTTTTGTAACCGGAGGTTCCATCCCCGCCGGCAAGGGATGGGCCATGCGTCAAGGCCACAAAACCCTTGTCAACCCCTTTGGAACGCAGCCACATTAAAGCTGTATCTTCCCAAGATTCAGGTTTCTTTTCCAGCAAAACAGGAACTACCCCATAGAAAAAGTGCATTTTTTTGTAAGTCTGCTCATTAAGACTCAATGCTATAATCCATGGATCAAGCCTGAGCCTTGAAACCCTTTGAGGAGTTGTGCCTGTTATAGTAGGGGTGACGATTGCTGCAAGCCCCAGCCTTTCAGCGGCTACCTGCACGTTCATTGCCATGATCTCTTTCACATCTGCCTCGCCCGCCTGAATAGTGGAAAGAAGAGACTGTCTCACAGGGTGAAACCTGCGCGCCTTTTCTGTTTTCTGTGCGATCTTAGACAGCATTGAAACTGCTTCCACAGGATATCTGCCCATGGCAGTCTCTTCTGAAAGCATGATGCAGTCAGTGCCATCCAGAATTGCATTGGCTACATCAGTAACCTCCGCCCTTGTGGGCCTGCTGTTTTCCGTCATGGATTCAAGCATCTGGGTAGCGGTGATCACAGGCTTTCCCATGATATTCGCCTGTGTAATCAAATGTTTCTGCGCAAGGGCGATCTCCTCAATGGGTATCTCAACACCAAGATCTCCTCTGGCAATCATAATGCCATCTGTCTGCAACAATATCTCCTCAATTCCCTGAATGGCCTGAGCACGCTCTATCTTTGAAACAACAAAAGGGCGATAATCAATCTGCCTGCAAAACTGATTAGTCTCAATCACATCCCAAGCTGTCTGCACAAAGGAGATACTGATTGCCTCGACACTGTTTGCAGCGGCAAACTCAAGGCATTTTCTGTCAAAATCAGTGAGGGCCTTCAGTCCAAGATCAATACCAGGGACATTGATTCCCTTGTTGGAACGCAGTATTCCTCCAACGATCACCCTGCAAAGCACATCGGTTTTGCTTATACTTTTTTCAACCTCAAGCTGAATAAAACCATCATTCAAAAATATGATGTCATTCGGGTTTACAGCATCAGGAAGCCCTGCAAAACTGATGGATATCCTCTTGCTGTCACCAACAACATTTTCAGAGGTAATGACAATCGTTTCATCACATTTAAGCTCTACAAAGTCATTTTTAAGCCTGCCAACCCTCATTTTTGGCCCTGGGAGGTCAGCAAGGCAGGTGATATTTACCTTAAGCTGGCTGGCTGTTTTTCTCAGGCGCAGTATATTCTGCCTGTGCATCTCAAAATCCCCATGAGCGAGGTTGAGCCTTGCGATGTCCATGCCATTTTCCATGAGAAGCCTCATCGTCTCCTCGTTGTTAGAAGCTGGGCCTATTGTGCAGATTATTTTAGTTTTATGGTCTTTAAGTGACATATGCGATTATACCTTTTCAGTTCTGGAAGCCTTTTGGTTCTCAGGCGCAAGCATGGAGTTGATGATATTCATTGTTTTAAACGAAAGGGATTCGATGGTGTCGCAAGACTGAATCTCAACAGGATTGCCTATCCTGACACTTACTGTATAGGGTTTTGGAACTATGGAGCCTTTTGGAAGCGTAAACTGTGTGTGACTGAGCGCCACAGGAAGGATATCCTTTTTAGACCTAATGGCAAGCCTGAACCCGCCTGACTTAAACGCCTGAAGCCTGCCGTCCTGGCTTCTTGTGCCTTCTGGAAACAGCACAATGGAACTTCCCTGTTCAAGCCTTTTTTTTGCCTCATCAAGCGCCTTCACTGCTTCTCTCGGGTTTTCCCTGTCAATCGGGATGTGTCCGGCAGCCTTCATGATTAACCCGAAGAAAGGGATTTTGAACAGCTCCTTTTTAGCAACAAAGAAAAAATTCAGGTTCAAAGAGGCATACAGCACTGGTATATCCATCTGGCTTGCATGATTTGAACAGATAAAAAAAGTACAGCTATCGGCTGGACGATAGCCTTCGACATGCACGGTTATACCAGCAGCCCACAGAAGCATTTTCGCCCAGAGGCATCCTACGACATGAAAGATCTTTGAGTCGTTATTGAACGCCTTTACAATAACCCCAAACAGCCCCAATACAATAAAACCCAGGGCTGTAATGACAAAGAAAAGAGCAGTCCTCAGCCTGGCCTCCTTATTTTTCTGTGGAAATTGACGACTCCCAACCCACTGGCACACAAAGCACTGGACACGGAAGAAGCCTGATGACCTTTTCAACTGTGCTTCCAAAGAATATCTCATCTATCATGCCACGCCCCATGCTGCCATATCCACCCATCACTACCAGATCAGCCTGGATGTCGCGGGCCTTGACTGCAATCTCCTGAAACGGCCGGCCATAAGATACAATGGTCTCCTTGACCTCGACTCCAAGCCCCTTGAACTGGGTGAGAAAACGCCGGAAGGACTGCTTCGCCTGGTTCTGCATCCTCTCTTTTACCTTTTCAACAGGTTCTTTTATGTAATCAGCAATGTGTTGAGTGTTGTTTGAATCTATTACATGCACCAAGACGATTTCAGCCTTCCAAAGCCTTGCCATTTCCACAGCATAAAGAAAACCGCTTGTTGCACAATCTGTAAAATCAATAGGCACCATTATCATGGATATATTTATCATTATTTTTATGTCTCCTGGTTAGTTACTGTAATCTTCTCAGGGCAGTTCCCATTCGTTGTAATAGCTTCTATCTTCTGCTTTAAAATGGCAATCTCCGCAATGGCCATTTCAAATTCTTCAAGTTTGATGTGATGTATAACATTTTGATAATCCAATATTAATTCACGCCAGCGTCTTGTATTCCTTTCTTCCTCGTTTGCTTTCTGCATAAGCAGCGCAATCTCCTGAAGAAATGGAAACATCCTGTCCTTTTGAGCCTTAAAGTACTCAGTTGCCTTTTTTGTCCCTTCCTGCGCCTCTTTCTCAGCCTTTAGTGCAAGATAGCGCGCCTTTGAATAGGAACGCTTAAGCGCATATTTCTTTGCAAGCTCGTAGTGTTTTATGGCCTCGGAATAAATTGACTCAGCATATCTGTCAGCGCCTGCAAGTTCAGCCTCTTTTATGGCCTGGGTTGCCTTTTCATAGGCCTCACGCCACTGATTAAGGGATTTGACGCCAAACCTTTTACCTTGAAGCCCTGCTATGTACTCCATAGATGCGCTTTTCAGTGATTCCAGTTTTTCAGTAGCAGAAAAACACTCTGCCTTGTCAGGAGCTATACCTGAAAAAAAAAGAAAAAACAAAAAAATCACTAACGAAAACAAGGAAGGATGCGCAAAAATACAGCAGACCCTCTGTTGGTGTACATTTTTGTAAACCTGCCTGTTAAGCGCGCCAAGACAGGCAAGCCACACAGCTATCTGTAAAAAAAGCCGTTTTTGGAAGATCCTTGCAGGTTGCATGGTTATCATTGCATTATCTTACAGCAAGCTTGTCATATATCTTCTCCTGTATCCACTTTGGGTCCCACCACTCCACAGGATTTACAAAAACTCCGTTTACAAGCATGCTGTAATGCAGGTGGTCACCTCCTGCAAGCCCTGTTAGACCTGTATGACCGATTATTGCCTCCTGCTCTACCAGTTGCCCAACGCTGACGTCAATCTTCTGCAAGTGTGCATACAGGCTGAAAAGTCCCATTCCGTGATCAAGTATTACTACATTGCCATAAATCCCAAGGTAACCTGCAAACACCACCCTTCCTTTGTTCGCAGCAGGCACAGGCGAGTTTGCAAGAGATGCAAGATCAACTCCAAGATGATTTGCCCTATCTATCTCCTTGCCATTATAAATATAATGCCGTTCGTCGGCAAAACCTGCCCTTGGGGCTGCGTTGGGAAGCCTCATAAAAACCCCTCGCCATAGCATTTCCTGAGTTTGCTTACTGCATATCTGTGCGATTTCGGCATTATTCTCTTTTCTCAGCACAGTATTGACCCACAAGAAGGTATCATAATTGTTTTTTCCTGCTGCATCAGGATATCTTGTGGAAAACTCAGGCATTTTACGCGAAAGAAACCCATCGCTGATATTGATGGAATCTACCGTGGGTTTTTTATAAAAAAGCTTGTGATTAATGCCTGCCCTTCCAGCATTTCCTGCTTCATCCACAGCATAGATGAAAAAAACATCCAGCAGACTTACATCAAATGGAATGGCAAAAAGTGTCGCAAACTCTCCCACAGGCTTGTCAGGTAAATGATGAGCAGGGAACATCAAATTGTCTACCTGTACCCCAGCCTGACTTACTGCTTCATTTACCTTGAAGGCAACCATCCCTGATCCACCGGAATTTAGATAATTTTGGGCATTAAGCGGCGTAATAATCGGCGGCGTAAAATCAATATCCACTTCCTGCTGCCAGAGGGTGGTGTTATTCCTCCAGGAATAGTCCATTGCCTCAAGACAGAGCTTCGCCTTAGCCTCACGAAGCCCAAGCTCCTTTGGGCTAACATCCCAACCCTCGGTGATTTTCAATATCCCTGAACCCTTAAAAGGGCTGATGCTTCCAAAGGATTTTGGGGGAAGCATTGCAGTCTTTTCCCCTTGAATGATCTTCAGTGTCAGGAGCTTCAGGCCAAGTCCTTTGTCAGTAATATCAAATTGTAAGTGTGCATTTTTACCGAGACTCTTTGGAACATGCACTGGGGAAATAAGAGGGGCCGTTGACTCAAAGAAGTAAAATCCGGCTACTCCAAGGCATATAACAGTCAGAACAATAATGAATACTGAGATTTTGGCGGCCACTTTGCATTTTCCTTTAATTTTGTTAAGTTGAAGACAATTTTTTACCAAAGGATACGACACAATGCAAGCCGGATGTCAGGAAATAAAAACAGAGACAGGATCGTATTGTAACAATTACGCAACATTGATGTAACAATGCAAAACTATGTTCACCTTCATGACACAGAAAAAACGCATATTATTAGTTGAAGACGAGGAAGATATTGCGGATTTGATCAAGTTTAATCTGGAGCAGGCAGGCTTTAACATACTTACCCTGCCTGAAGGAAGACATATTCTTTCACAGATTCGGCAGTTCAAGGCTGATCTTGTCATTTTAGACCTTATGCTGCCTGATATTGATGGCCTCGATATCTGCAAACGCCTGAAAAAAGATACACTGCTTCAAAAAATTCCTGTGGTCATGGTAACAGCCAAGGGAACTGAAATAGATCGAATAGTTGGCCTTGAGCTCGGAGCTGACGACTATATCGTCAAACCATTCAGCCCGAGAGAGCTTGTGCTCAGGATCAAAGCAGTGATTGCAAGGTCGTATCCCCAGGCTGAAAAGACAGATGTCACTGTGATTGAGGACGGCCCTATACTGATTGATCTGCAAAAACACTCAGTTGTCATTGATGGCAATCAGGTTGAACTCACAGCCACAGAGTTCAACCTCTTAAAGGAACTAATATCCAACAAAGGCAAGGTCCGCACCAGAGAAATACTGCTTGACAGGGTTTGGGGCTATACCTTTGACGGATATGCACGCACAGTTGACACCCACATCAGAAGACTCAGAAAAAAACTTGACAAGTATGCAGACAACATCGAAACAATCAGAAGTATCGGCTACAGATACAAAGAAACCCCTGCAAATATAGACAATCAGATAAAAGCTGAAACCTGATACCCGGATGGAACTTTTAATCTGCCTTTTATTGGCATGCCTTCTGGGCTGTGTTGCAACCTGCTTTCTCAAAAGACATCATAACAAAAAGATATTCGCCCTTATTACAACCCGCCTTTTGCCGCTTTTACCTTCTTCCGCAAAGCCTTTGCCACCTCTTGACATGGTCGGTATTGCTCAGACTTTCGAGGCGCTTTCCAATGAAGTCAACGACCTGCATTTAAATAATAAATTGTTTCAAACTATTTTGAACCATACAGAGCAGCCTGTGCTGCTTTATGACCCGCAAGATAAAAATATCGTATGGCTTAATCAACAACTGCTTGATTTGATAAATGTATCAGGAAAGCCTGAGGACTGGATAAAAAAAACGCCCATAGAGTTGTTTCGCATCACGTCTGCGCTTGATTATTTAGACAAAACCGCTTCTTCTGATGAAGAGATAAAGATCCAGGCAAACTATTCCGGCCATACACTGGAAATCAAGGGAGAGCTACTGAAAATTGACCAGCCATTTACATTCGCTGCCGCCAGCCAGACAAAGCCGATACGACTTGTGTTGCTTAAATGGAACGACATCACCAGGGATATAAGGGCAAATGAGTCAGGCCGGGAGCTTATCGCAAATGTAGCTCACCAGCTTCGCACCCCTCTCACATCTATCAAGGGCTATGCTGAAACACTCTTAGATGGTCAAGCCCTGACTCAGGAAGATACAAAACGTTTTTTAAACACAATCCTCAGAAATGCAGACAGACTGAACAGACTTGTAAATGATGTGCTTTTTCTCGCAAGACTTGACGGTACAGAAAATTTTGACAAAAACGCCCTGCTAAAACCTGCCTCGTGCATATCGTCAGCCATTGAAGTAGTCACAGAAGAGGCCTTCAAAAAGGGGATTACGATCACATTTGAGAAAAACACCGCGCATGAGCCTGTCGCCATTGGTAACGCCCATCTCTTTGAGCAAGCCGTTATTAATCTGCTGGATAATGCCATTAAATACTCTAAAAAATCAGATATAATCCAGATAACCCTTGATGTTGTCGGCAACGAGGCTGTAATCAAAATCAGGGACAATGGCCCAGGTATCCCTGCCGAAACCCAGGCCAGGATATTTGAGCGCTTTTACAGGGTTGATGGTGACAAGAACAAAACAGTACAGGGCACAGGCCTTGGACTGGCGATAGTAAACGAGGTGGCTAAAGCCCACGGAGGAAGGGTGTGGGTTGAAAGCATTCTCGGACAAGGGGCGACATTTTACCTGACCGTGCCTTTAAAGAAGCAACTCCATCAGTAACGGTGTGATGAAATTATAGAGAGATTAAAGCCTTGCCCTTGAACAAAATCGCTATTTTTTTGAAACCTCCCCCTTATTTACTTTTGCACCCATTTTTCCACCTTCTGCTTAAGAGAATCAAAAATCAAGGGTTTTGTAATGTAGTCATTCATACCTGCTTCAAGACATTTTTCATAATAACTCTTGATAGCATGAGCGGTCATGGCGATTATAGGCACATCAGGCTTCAAAATCCCATTGGCACCTGACCGGATATTTCTGGTGGCTTCAATACCATCCATTTCAGGCATCTCTATATCCATAAATACAAGATCATAGCCACAGGTTGTCAGGGCCTTGATGGCTTCAATACCGT